>JAHHUJ010000213.1 GCA_020024075.1 Psychrobacter sp. | reverse complement strand
AGAAAATACCTTAAAGGGGATTTTCTGGGAAACTAAATGCTGTAGTAATCGAGTAAAGTTTATAAATTTTGGTGGTGTTCCAAAAACTATGCTAAGGAAATTACATCTAAAACAAGCTGATAAAATTTGGGGTTATGGCAACAAAAATTGAAATCAGCTATCCCGACTATTACAGCTTAATTTTACAAAAAAATGGAAAAAAGCTATGGCAAACAAAATTATCAAGGGAAAGACTGCAAGCATTAATTTATTGCTAATTATACAATCAGATACCAAGGCTACCACTCTAAGTCTTTGATTTGATTTTCTCTATATTAATTATGGGTATGCTAGATCACTCTTCATTTCATTAAAAGAAGCTTATTGTTTATGCAGGGTTGGCTTCTTTTTTGTAGTTGATTTTTAAGCGACATCCAGTGTCTCTTAATACTGTCTATCATATTGCTTATCAATCCCTCATTCTTTAGTATAAAAGTTATAGACCAAATAGGCGTTATGCAACACGTTAAGGAATAACATGAAAAAGACCAACCCCTACACGGAAAACAGCTTAGCCTCTTCTGACTTGAAGACTATTCTTCACTCAAAACGTGCCAATATATACTACCTTCAATATTGTCGCATTCTTCAAAAAGATGGCCGTGTACTGTACCTCACCGAAGACGACAAAGCCAACTTATACTTTAATATCCCTATTGCTAATACCACCTGCCTACTGCTGGGTACAGGGACGTCAATAACTCAAGCTGCTATGCGTCTGCTATCACAAGCAGGCGTGTTAGTAGGCTTCTGTGGTGGTGGCGGCACTCCCCTATTCATGGGTGCTGAAAAAGAAATTTTTATCGAGTGGCTGGCTCCACAAAGCGAATATAGACCCACTGAATACATTCAAGGCTGGATGAGTTGGTGGTTTGATGATGACAAACGCCTGCAAGCAGCGAAAATTATGCAATCTGCCCGTATTGAGTTTTTGCGACGTGTTTGGAGCCGTGATAAAGACTTCAAACAATTTGGGTTTGATAGCAATGACCAGCATATCGCAAGCTTGCTAGATGAACACAAAAGCAAAATTCTGTTGCAAGATAATACTATGCATTTGCTTCAGCTCGAAGCTCGTTTGACCAAAGCTTTGTATAAAGTTGCGGCGCAAAACACCAATTACAGTGGTTTTACTCGTGATCATGAGGGTATTGATAAAGCCAATAGCTTTTTGAATCATGGTAATTATCTAGCCTATGGGCTTGGGGCTACTACTGCTTGGGTGCTTGGCATTCCACATGGCTTTGCAGTAATGCATGGTAAGACTCGTCGTGGCGCACTGGTGTTTGATATTGCGGATATTATCAAAGATGCCATTGTGCTGCCCCTATCCTTTATCTGTGCTAGTGAGAACTTAAGTGAGCAAGAATTTCGCCAAGAGTGCTTAAACTATTTTACTCAGTATAAAGCGCTTGATGAAATGTTTGATGTGGTAAAAGGTTTGGCTTTAAAAACGGACTGGATTTAAAAGTTTT
Organism: Psychrobacter sp.; assembly: GCA_020024075.1. Taxonomy (GTDB): domain Bacteria; phylum Pseudomonadota; class Gammaproteobacteria; order Pseudomonadales; family Moraxellaceae; genus Psychrobacter. Next base: position 2,169 of record JAHHUJ010000213.1, on the reverse strand, counting down.
TATTAATCTCTCATTTTTGAATTATTATAGGCTATAATTAACAATAAACCTTCAAAAGTGAATGATTATGAGATTTGATTTTTATACCCCAACTGAAATAGTGAATATATTAGGCGAACGTCTTAAAAAACAACGCTTAACGCTAAACCTAACCCAAGCCGAGCTTGCAAACAAAGCAGGTATTGGGTTAAGCACTGTTGCCCGTATCGAATCGGGCGACGGCGGAACACTGGATAACGTCATTCGCCTTGCCATAGCGCTAGGTTTAATTAATGAATTTTCTACTTTGTTTGAGCCACAGCCCGATACTATTAAAGACATTATCAATCAACAAAATTTACGTCAACGTGCCTCCAAAGCCAACAACGAAAAGTAAAATAGCGTATGTCAAAGTTACCTAAAACAAGGATTGTTAACGTCTATTACCAAGGGTTTAATGAGCGCAAGCTAGTTGGACATCTCACCCTAGATGGCAACGGCCATCGTGCACGCCCTGTTTTTGGCTACGACGCCAGCTGGATAAGCGAGGGTTATGAGTTATCGCCTATTGAAATGCCAGCGCAACTAACGCCTTACTATGGTAGGCATCAAAGTGCTTATCATTTGCCAGGGCTGATAGCTGACAGCCTGCCTGATGGCTGGGGTATGCTATTGATGGATAGATTTTTTCGGCAGTCATTCGACACTCCCCTACAGCAGATTAGCGTACTAGAGCGTTTAGCATATATAGGTGACACCGCTATGGGTGCGCTTAGTTTTGAGCCGCAACACAAGCCTACCACCGAGCCTGTCGAATTAAGCTTAGCCTCACTTGCTAAGGCTAATCAAGCCATACTATCAGGACAAGATAGCGATATTTTAGCCGAGCTGATTGTGGTGGGTGGCTCTCCGCAAGGGGCAAGACCCAAAGCATTGGTGCTATTTGACCCAGATAGCCACTTTATTAGTACTGACCAAACCTTAATGCAGACAACAGCAACGCCCTCTTCTATTAAACAATGGCTGGTTAAATTCCCTGCACAATCTGAACCCAAAAGTATCTGTCTTTTAGAGTCTTTATATGCAGATATGGCAAAGCTTGCTGGGCTTGACATGCCAGCACATCACTATTTTGATATTGATGAGCATCATAGCGCCTTTGGCGTTGAGCGGTTTGATAGAGAAGACGGACAACGCATTCATATTCATACTTTAGCTGGATTGCTAGATATTGACTTTCGCACCCCTTCCATTGACTATCTACAATATTTACGCTGTGTGCGCATGATGACCCGCTCGCAAGCCCAGGTTGAGATGGCGTATCGTCATGCGGTGTTTAACGTTGTGTTTAATAACAAAGACGACCATAGCAAAAACTTCTCATTCATCATGGACAACACAGGACAATGGCATATCTCACCTGTTTATGATTTGAGTTATAACACTGGCTTAAACGGCTATCATCAAATGGACGTTTGCGGTGAGGCACTACAGCCTAGCGGTGCTGACCTATTAAAGCTTGCCAAACTCGCTGATATTAAACCTACAAAAGCCAAAGGTATCATTGAGCAAGTGATATCAGCTGCTCAGAAGTTTTTGGAACTGATAAAGGATTATCCGATTGAGCCTGACTTAGCAAGGCAAGTGGTTGCTGACATTACTGCGAATATTGAGCGTATGCAACTTCGTTAAGGTAGTGTTGATTAATCTAAAAAACCTTAGGACTATAAAATGCTTGTCACTTTTGTCTCTCAATGTGAGAAAAAATCTCTAAAACGTACTCGCCGTATCTTAGATGCCTTTGCCAATCGTATTGGTGATAACGTGTGGCAAACGGCGATTACTGAGGAGGGTTTGGCTACCGTCAAGCAGTTACTCCGAGCCTCTGCTACTCGCTCAACCGCAGTGAGCTGTCATCGGGTACGTACTCGAAAAAAGACTGAGCTGGTGTGGATTGTGGGCAATCGGCGGAAATTTAATCAGGTGGGTATTGTGCCTGTGAATTGGACCAAACGAAATATCTTACATAGTGAATGGGAGAATGATTGGCTATTCGCCAGTAGTATTCAAATTATAGCAACTTTAGCAGCCTTGCTTCATGATATCGGCAAATCAACCAAAGGCTTTCAACACAAATTAATGCTAGGCAGTAGTACTGGAGACCCTTATCGTCACGAGTGGATTTCACTA
>JAHHUJ010000212.1 GCA_020024075.1 Psychrobacter sp. | reverse complement strand
GCACTACTTATTAGCATAGTAGGGATCATTCTTTCTAAGCCACCAGTTCATATTGTGTTGGCGCTCTTTTCTAAAAGCATCAATTCGTGCTTCTAATCTTGGATGTAGGCGCCGAGCGGTATCGATGCTAAATAAGACAGGCGCACTTAATAATATGCCTTGTCGAAAAGGTACTTTTGGCAAGCTTAACCCATCCCCCACATCATCTCCAACAAAAGTCCGAGTGACACTGGCATTGACTAGCTCAACTGCATACCCACGCCAATTGGTCTCCCCCATTATTTGCGAGGGCAAATCATGCAAGGCCTTAGCAAGTGGCTTACCCACCTCAAAGTCCAGCTTTTGTGCCGATAAATAATGATAAAACCATTCCCACGCCGCCTCTTCAGTCTTCGGGATACGCTGTAAATCCACTCCCATCCACCATGTCGCTAAACGCCAAAGATGCATAATACCTTTGGCTTCCTCCTCGCTAATGCGGGCACCTAGCCACCTTAGACCACGTGAAATAAGTAGTGAGAACTGCAAATGGGTGGCAATCATATCCGATTGGTTAATGGGCTGCGCCCAATACTCCGCATCCCATCCATTTTTAACCAAGTCTTTTCGGATCAAACTATGTAGCTGACGGACTCGAATGGTTTGTCGCCACGCTTCACCACCAATCGCTAATGGCGTACTATCTCCAGTTATCTGCGGATATTCAGACACAGCCATCATATAACCATAGGTTCGATATAGCCGAGCCAGCGCATCGTGCACCAGTGAACCTGTCTTGGTAAGAGGTAGTGATAAGGCAGGAATGCTATAACCTGCCATCAAAGCAACGTTACGCAGCAACCAAACAAGGGTCAGCGGATAACGCCTATAAGCAATAGCCCCTTTTTCGGCAAGCTTAGCATCAAACCAATCAGGGTGAGTAGAGAACTGCTCTACCATTTGTTTGAAGTTAACATCATCTAGCATATGGGCTTTATCAGAGGCTTGGAAAGCTTCTTTCTGCAAAATGGCATGTTGTAAGTCATCGGAAAAACGATTATATTTCGTCGTTAGTGCATCGGTCACTGGATCTGTAAGCTCATAGCCTTCAGCAATATCATCTAATACTGGCTTTTTTAATTGATAGCCTTTGGGTAAGATAAATTTGCGCATACGTTGAAGCACTTGTAAGTCTTCGTTTTGAGTCGGACTGGCTGTACGGCCGTAGCTGTAAATAGATGACTCTATCCCAGCTTTATTCGCGCTCAGTTTATTTTTGACCTGCTGCTTTGTCTTCATCCATTTCGTCCTACTTTGCTATTTATTAATTATTATTAATTGTTTAGTGATTAGTGATTAATTAGTTGTTAGTTGGTTGTAAATTGGCTGTTATTAACGTCCTTTCTAATAACATTCATATCACTGTTAACACTCACTTTACCACGATTTAACAATGTTGTTATGACCACTGTAAATGTTAGCAAGTCCTTATAGTAGGCAACATTGCAAGAACGCATACTTGAATCCCTTCCACAATCTCCTTAATCTATTATTTAACAATGAAATAGCTAAAATTTTCGCTAATAAAAAATAAATTAACACTGTGTATTCTCTTTTTTATAAATATGACGTAAGCTTTGAGCTGAACTTTCAATCTTCACTTAGCAACCTTATGACTTATGAGCCCTTCTCTCATGATTAATCCTGTTAAAGCGACTAACCCACTGTCTTTACTACTAGTAGGCTTATCCCTGTCCACAGCAGTAATTGCGCAAGACAATAACGCTAAAGTAGCTGCTACCACCTCCGATAGTGCTGACTATACTCAAGAGAATACCGACAATCTTACTGATGAGATTAACCTAACTGATAACTCAGCTAATGTTGCAGTAGGCAACACTGAAAATGAGCCTAATGCGCTAAATACTGTAAATAAAGAGGCCGCTGAATGGGCAGATGGTCAACGCGAAGAAGTCAGAGGCACATTGAGCAACTGGGCACATGCCATGGATAATTGGTTTGGTGAGCCTGATCCTACAGAACCTGCCTCTGCCAACTTGAGGGTGGTTATAGACACACGCTGGGCAGATGACCCAATCGAGGGCAGCCAAGTCTCAGTCAAACCAAGAATTAGAGGCCGTCTTAAGCTACCAGTATTAGAAAAACGCTTAAGCTTAATTATTGGTGATGAAGATTTAGATGAAGAAAAAATCCTAACCAAAGGCTCAAGAGATAGTAACTTAAATAACAATCAGGGTTATCAAGAAAAAACTTACGACCGAAAGCAGACCCGTGATGACAATGCTTCAATCGCTCTACGCTGGTCAAAAATAGAAGATGAGCTTGGCATCGATGCAGACATTGGTATCCGCTCTGGTGATGATGTCTATCTTAAGCTTAGTGCGGATAAAGACTTGTACCAACAAGATCAATGGAAGATTTCTACTCATAACTACTACCGCTATGGCAGTGACAGTGAGCATACGTTGAAGGGCGAACTGAACTTTCAGTATGATTTAGACCATAACAGCTTCGTCAACAATAACATTAATATTCGCTATCGTCATGAAGGCGATAAGGAAGAGACGGATTGGAGTAATGAGTTACGCCAAATCCATTTCTTTGAAAAAGAAAAGCAGTTGTCTTACGGTATTTCTGCCTTCGGTAACTTTGATAGTAGCAAACCTGCATTAAATAGTTATGGGCCTACCATTAGCTACCGTCAGCCTTTTTGGCGCGAATGGCTATTCTTACAGGCCGAGATGAACTACTTCAATGATAAAGAAGAGGACAAAAACCACTTCTTGTCTGGCTTGTTACGTTTAGAAGCGCTGTTCTAGATGATGCTCTTCTCAAACAGTATATTTAGAACTTCTCTTTTTTGATAAAGTAAACCCCATAAGTTAATAACTTATGGGGTTTATTTTAATGAGCGAGATTCACTACCTAAGTCAGAAGGTTAGTCAGAATGGTTGGCATATATAACGCTATAATGGCTATGCTGTTGGCATTTTACTTTCGTATCTACCACCACCATTAACCGTTAATTCTGCACCAGTTATCCAGCTAGCAGCATCACTTAACAGAAACGCCATGGCATAGGCAATATCTTCTGGCAAGCCTCTACGCTTCATAACGATGTTTTTCACCACATTATCCAACATCTCTTGGGTATAGCCTGCAGCTACTGATGACGCACCATTATCTACAGTGCCTATTATTAATGAATTAAAACGTACTTCTGGACCAGAGGCAACTGCCATGCTGCGTACCATATTTAATAGACCAGCTTTTGCAGTACTATATTCGATAAACTCTGGAGAAGGCGTGTTACCTACCATAGAGCCTGAAAAAACAACGGAGGCATTCGGCTCTTTTTTTAGATAAGGCATAGAGAACTTGGTCAAATTATAAGCACCTAAGGTGTTTAATTTATAAGAATCTATCATTTTTTGTGTATTAGATTCCCACAAAGGTGTATTAGCACCCCAACCAACATTGTTAACGACAGCAGAGATTTTGCCAAACTTGTCAATCGTGGTTTTTACCAGTTGCTCCACCTCACTTTCATTTGTGGCATCAACTTTTAGAGCTAGCGTGGTATTGCCAGTCTCTTTTTCTATTTCAGCTGCAATTTCTTTTGCTTTTTCGCCATTTAGGTCTGCAATAACCACGTTAGCCCCTAAAGAAGCTAAAAATCGTGATGC
>JAHHUJ010000211.1 GCA_020024075.1 Psychrobacter sp. | reverse complement strand
TCGCAGCTTACAGCAAGCGGTGATGTTGCACGCCATGGCAGGTGATAATTTACAGAGTACAAAAGGAACATGGGCAGTCCAAGCCAGCGATATGCCACAAAAAGTGGGTGAGGTATTTAAACAGCTGACCCTAGCTTAGCTGAACACTTGGCTTGATGGTATATTGGTGCGTTATTTTTTTATGAGGAGCGTTTTGTTTATAACGAGCGCTTTGTTTATAAGGAGTGCGTTAGTTTATTTATGAGAAGTGCTTTAGTTTATTTATTAGGAGTGAAGGCTTGGTTAGTTGCAATATTGGGCCAATAGCTTTTGAGTACTCTCTATCTTGACAGCTACTTCTACTGGATTTAAATAACGGCGTACTGCATCAGCTTTAGATTCATAGATTTTACCACCCGCTTGTAAGTTAGACAGGTTGTCTCTAAGCTTTTGGCATTGAGAGGGAGTTGCTGAATTTGGGTCGGAGGGCTTCGAGGTAGTAGGGGTGTTATTTGGATTGTTGCGAGTTGGAATGTTGCTGGCTAGATTTAAATTAACGCCATTTGGATCGGTAGTAGCCGGAGCAAAAAGTCCAGGCTGGCTTGGTCTGCCATCGCTGCGCATTTGAATTACCTCTGCTTTAGTATGGGTCTCAGGGGAAAATTGAGAGTATTTAACTTCACCATATTTGCCAATACTCTTATAGATGGTTCTATGACCAGTATTTTGTTGAGCTTGAGACAAGCTACTACTGGCTGCGAAAAGGCCCGCCACTGCTACTATTCTGAATACGTGAAGTGCCCTATTGATTTCAATAGGGCGCTGTACTAAGCAGTGACGTAGTGGGCGTGGCATGGTCTTAGATCCAGATACGGTGGGAAGAAGTAATGAACAATATGGAGCGCTTAATTTAATAGCGCTTAATGCCTTTATCTTTAGGAATTGTCTCTTCATGGATCGGGAACTTTGCCGGATTGTCAGTAGTTTTTCGGTCATTAAAATAATGTTTTAGGGTACGTTTAACTGCTTCGAATGCAATGTCATCCCACGGAATATCTGCTTCTTCAAATAAAGCACACTCTAGACTTTCGGGACCGACATCATACTTGCCTTGTTGTAACTTAGCCAGATACAGCACATAAATTTGGCCAATATGAGGAATGTCATATAAACAATAAAGATGGGTGTTGATAGCCACAGCATCGGCTTCTTCTATCGTTTCACGCGCGGCACCTTGCGCCATAGTCTCACCAATTTCCATAAAGCCTGCAGGTAAGGTCCAATAGCCATATCTAGGCTCGATGGCACGGCGACAAAGCAGTACCTTGTCTTCGTGAATGACAATGGCACCACAGATTACTTTGGGGTTTTCGTAGTGAATATAATGACAATTGGGACAAACCAAGCGTGGTTTATTATCTCCTTCAGGAATCTTATGTTCCGCTTGGTGGCCGCATTGTAAACAGTACGCCATAAGGCTGTCCTTATCATTGTATATTGTGATTTTTTAATTTTAGTAAGAGGGCTATAGCCATATTATGATACGCTCGATATCATTAGTAATACAAAACAACTGAAACGTGCAAGTCATCAAGATAGCATACTTAAAGGCAATGCGTTAGTCTAACCTTAGTCTGTTAACTGTTTGAAAATTATTAAAAAGGTCTTATGAAATCCTCCACTCAAATGACATCGGCAATAACAATAAAATACCAAAATAGCCACTCTCCTCGATTTGAAGAGTAGGCTGTGGTGTTGCCGGAGTATATCTCCCATCCTGAGCTCAGGCAAATGGCGCAGCGAGTACAGCAAGCTATGTTTCAAGAGAGTGTAGCGGATGGTCATACCCCTAACCAAGAGCTTAAAAGCCAAGGGGAAATTGGCCGGGTTAAAGCCATACTAGATCATCTTATAACTACCCCAAATGCTGATGCAGCCGTGTTGGTACTTATTACCAATGAGCCACAGCCAAAGATACTATTGACGCGGCGAGCAGCACACCTAAGCAGTCATGCCGGTGAGGTCTCTTTTGCAGGAGGGAAGTATGATGCCGGTGATGGTAATAATGTGGTTACCGCCCTGCGTGAAGCCTGTGAAGAAACCGCATTACCCCCCAGTAAAGCACAAATTATTGGCCAGCTGCCGACTCAGATTTCCAAAAAAGGATTAGAGGTCAGACCAATTGTGGCTTTAGTTGAGCCGCCAGTGACCTATATTCCTGAACTTGGAGAGATTGCTAGAATATTTTGGGGAGATTTTGAGAAGATAATTACGGAGCCCACTTGTGATTATGTGTTGCCTTATATTATGGGAGGTCAAACCGTCCACATCAAGACTCCCTGCTGGAGAGTAGACGGTGAAGTAGTTTGGGGACTTACTGGGAGGATATTGGCCAGCTTGTTAGAAATTGGTTTTGATAGACAGATTGAGTGGTATTATCAGCCAGTAGAGGAGCAGTCTCAGTCAGCCAATAGCCAATAGAGCCTCACCTCACTACATTAATGGCGGGCTTATGTTGATTGTTGGTCTATAGTTATAACTTTTAACTTGCTTTAGATTAGACGAATAGTACCCGTGTATATCTTGATTATCTGATCCTCGGAGCCTGTTTTAAGCTGTAAGCTCCCATCTTGGTTTAGACCTATCACCTCTCCTTGTAAAACCAGCGGTTTTGCAGCCTCTAAAGCCGATGGATGGGCTTTTTTTATAGGTTGCTGGGTGATTTGTACTTGACGCCCTGCTAACACATTGACCGAATGATAGTCATTAATGAAGTTGGGTAAGCTATAAGCTTGTTGTTTAAAGCTGATAAATTGATGGATGGCGCGTAAAATTGTGGCGCTAACAGGTAGGTATAAATCTTCTGCTTTAGGGCGAGGGAGGGCTAGAGTAGATTGCCTAGCTTGGTACTGAGTAGGCTTATTTTGTGCCTTATTATCTTTGTCACTATAAGCTTGAGTGATATTGGTTTGAGCAATATTGGTTTGAGCAATGTGGGCTTGCTCAGTTTCATCAATGATTTGGGTTAAGCTGATTGCCTGATATTCCATGCCTTCTTTGGTGACTTCACATAATACTGGAGCGGCCTCAATGTTTATCCCCACGCCGACAATAACCCCTGTAATTTGATTATCCACCCATACCGGCTCAATTAAAATACCAGCCAACTTTCTGAAACTATTACGCTCAGGGTTGTTGTTGTCAGATATCTCCTCTGCGGCATAGTAACCAATATCATTGGCCCACTTGACCCCAATAAGGGGGAGGTTTACAGCACGACGTTGACGGTTTATCTGCTGGATAATGGGCAGGCGAGTGAGATGAAAGCCGACGACCAAAGACAATAAGCCGGAGATTGGCACTGACAAGGGGTGATATAAGGATAGGTAGATATTGCCGATGGGGGACTGCCAAGTACGGGCTCTTTGACCTCGTCCTGCTGTTTGTTGGCTGGCAGTTAATAAGTAAGGTTGGTTACTGTCTATCTTCTGCTGTGCCAAGCTTTGCATAAGCTCATTGTTGGTTGAGCCGCACACAGCTAGGTGGTGGTGGGTAATAGGCTGAGAGCTCTGAGGAGTATGGGTGTACATAGTGAAGCCTAGATTTAGCTTATAAAAAGGATAGTTGCTAAACAAAATAAACGGGGATTTAAATAGCAGGGAAATCCACAGGGTATCTTATATCGGCGTATTGTCTGCTGCTTAATAAGCTGATTATACGCCTAATACAGTCAATA
>JAHHUJ010000210.1 GCA_020024075.1 Psychrobacter sp. | reverse complement strand
GCTTTCGCCGCCATAGGGACTAAGCTGTGGCTAGTCATCCCAGGCACAGTATTAATCTCTAATAACCAGAAGTTGCCTTCTTCATCTTGCATCGCATCTACTCGTCCCCATCCTTCAGCATTTACAGCTTTAAAAGCGGCTAGGCTTAGCTCTTGTAAATGAGTTTCTTCTTCTTCTGATAGACCACATGGGATATGGTACATCGTATCATTACGATTGTACTTAGCTTCATAATCATAGAAGTTAGAGACATCTGCAGGCTGTAGACGAATCACCGGATAAGCTTCATCATCGATAATCACGATAGTGAACTCACGACCTGTAATCCACTTCTCAGCCATAACCACATCGCCACACTCTGAAGCTACCTCATAAGCTTTCGGCAGCTCATCTAAAGTATTGACTTTACTCATGCCAATGCTTGAGCCTTCATGAACCGGCTTCACCATCAAAGGTAAGCCTAAGGCGCTGACTACTTGCTGCCAATCAGTGTCTTTATTTAGCACGGCAAAAGGGGCAGTTGATAGACCACAGCCCTGCCACAGCTGCTTAGTACGAACTTTGTCCATACCAATGGCTGAAGCTAGGACACCTGAGCCTGTTTGTGGAATCTGCAACCAGTCAAGTAGTCCTTGAAGCTGACCGTCCTCTCCCCCTCGACCATGCAAGACATTAAAGACACGATCGTAGTTCTTCAGCTCAGTAACATCCTGCTCTTTTGGATCGAAATGAGTGGCGTCTACACCTTGTGACTGTAAAGCTTTTAAGACCGCATTACCACTGTCTAAAGAAATAGCACGCTCATTACTGTTACCACCATAGACAACGGCAACTTTACCGAAAACACTGGGGTCCTTAGCAGCTACATTGGCTTGAGAAGAAGCATTATTTGTATTTGAGTTGGCAACAGATTGAGTCATAATTATGGGCATCTTAAACAGTTAGATTTGGGGCAAAAAACAATTAGGGTTGCGGTAAATAAAATAGGGTTGTGTCAAATAAAAATCATCGTGGACTGAGACAAAAAGCGTACTCAGCCCAGTTTTAAATAGTTTTTAATTTAAATAGTATAGGTAAAATTAACCTTAAAACCTAATAATAATTACAAATTAAATATACAGGTTGTTGGCAGCCAACTCTTGGCAAAGCTGACCGACATTACCAGCCCCTTGAGTGATTAATATATCACCTGCCTTTAACACTCGCTGCATGGCTGGTGCCAGCTCTTCTTTATCAATCACCATTGGCTCCACTTCACCACGTAAGCGAATGCTACGAGCTAATGACTTAGTATCCGCACCAATAATAGGAGCCTCTCCAGCACTATAAACATCGAGCAGCATCAATTCATCTACTTGTGATAACACAGCCACAAAATCATCATAGCAGTCGCGAGTACGAGTGTAGCGATGCGGCTGGAACAACATAACCAAGCGGCGCTCTGGATAGCTTTCACGCGCCGCCTTAATAGTGGCAGCAACTTCTACTGGGTGATGACCATAGTCATCAATCAATAGCACATCGCCGTCATCCTTTTTGACGCAAGCTTGCTGCTCAAAACGGCGACCTACTCCAGCAAATTTAGCCAATGCTCGTTTAATGGCTTCATCATCAACGCCTTCATCTGTCGCCATCGTAATCGCCGCTAAGGCATTTAGTACATTATGCTGACCAGGAATATTTAGTGTTAAGTGCAGTGGCTCATAATCTTTACGTAATACGGTAAAGTGAGTCTTGGTGCCATCCACACGCACATCTGTGGCTTGAACATTGTTATGTGGCTCAAATCCAAAAGTCAATACAGGGCGACCGATATCATCGATCATAGCATACAGCTCTTTGTCATCGCCGCAAACCACTGCTAGACCGTAAAACGGCATATTTTGCAAAAACTGAATATAAGCAGCTTTTAGCTTATCAAAGCTATTACCATAAGTTTCCATATGATCTTGGTCAATATTGGTAACAATAGCTGCCATTGGGTGAAGCGTCAAAAACGAAGCATCAGACTCATCCGCTTCTGCAATTAAATAGCGGCTCTCCCCTAAAGAAGCATTCTTCCCAGAAGCATTTAGTTTACCACCAATCACATAAGTGGGGTCTAAGCCCGCCTCAGTCATCATCATTGTCAACAAGCTAGTGGTTGTAGTCTTACCATGAGCACCAGCAACGGCGATACCATGACGATAACGCATCAATTCACCCAGCATATCTGCACGACGTACTACAGGAAGCTGAGCCTTTAAGGCTGCTTGAATCTCAGGGTTCTCACGATCAATAGCAGAGGACACCACGATGACATCTGCATGTGCAATATGCTTAGAGTCATGACCAATAAAGACTTCGATACCTAAGCTCTGTAATCTTTTAGTGACCGCACTTTCTTTGATATCGGAGCCACTTACCTCATAGCCTTGGTTTTTCATGACCTCGGCGATACCACACATCCCTGCCCCACCAATGCCAATGAAGTGAATACACTTAATACGACGCATTTCAGGAATCTCAATTAATCTTTTGCGCAGATGTGGTTTTGACATAAATATCTCTTTTTTCTAATAGATAAAACGAATTTTAATCTGTGGCTGTCCGCAGATTTATTTAATTTTTTAGGCTAATCTTAACCTAAGAAGGACCCGCTTATTTAGTGACTTGGTTCCAGATGATATCGGCTGTGATAACCGTTGAACTAGGATTGGCTAAAGCCTTACCTTTTTCAGCCATTTTCTTACACTTCTCTCGATCCAAATCTAACAAGGTCTGTGCTAAATACTCTGGTGTTAATTTACTCTGTGGTATCAGATAAGCCGCATCCTCAATGGCCAAAGAACGCGCATTGGCGGTTTGATGGTCATCTACTGCATGGGGTAAGGGTACAAAAATAGCGGCTAAGCCCACGTTTGCAACTTCAGTTACGGTCAAAGCCCCTGCTCGGCATACTATGACGTCGGCCCAAGAATACGCATCGGCCATATTATCAATAAAAGGCTTAACCGTGACATTATGCACCGTTCTGTCTACTGGACCATAACTATTTTGTGTGCTTGCTAAGTTATTGCGACCACACTGATGATAGACTGTAATCGGCTTATCTATCTGTGCTAAAGCGGCAGGTACTGTGGTATTTAAAGCTTCTGCCCCTAACGAGCCACCAACCACTAATAGCTTTAGAGGACTATCATCATTGAGGTCATAGCGCTCCTCTGGTGCAGGTATATTGCAGATAGCTTCACGCACTGGATTCCCCACAGTTTCAAGCTTAGGATTATCTGGGCTATTACTATCACCGAAAGTATTAGGGAATGCTTGAAGCACTTTGGTAGCCAACTTCGCTAAGTAGCGGTTACTCATGCCAGCGATGGCATTTTGTTCATGAATAATAAGAGGCGTACCGGTTGCTTTTGCTGCCAATCCTCCTGGCGCACTCACATAACCCCCAAAGCCTACCACCACATCTATGTTATTTCTTTTAATAATTCTAATGCTTGCTAACATGGCTTGAGACAAAGTAAAAGGCATTTTCAATATTCTGCCAATCCCTTTACCACGCAAGCCTTGCATATCGATAGTATGAAACGTATAGCCCACTGGACGAACCAAATCATTTTCCATACCCTGCGGAGTACCCAGCCAGTGCACGATAGCGCCTCGCTTGGTAAGCTCTGCTGCTACGGCCAAGGCTGGAAATACGTGTCCTCCTGTTCCTGCCGCCATCATCAATATGTTTGGAGCAACATTTGCGGCCTTATTAGTAGGCACGCTATCTTGATGCGTATTG
>JAHHUJ010000021.1 GCA_020024075.1 Psychrobacter sp. | reverse complement strand
TGAGTTTTAATACTGTGAGTTTTAATACTGTGAGTTTTAATACTGTGAGTTTTAATACTGTGAGTTTTAAGATTGTACGCTTTCATACTGGGCTTCAGCCACTTGGTTACTGTATATAAGCTTTGATTACTGTACTTAAACTACTGCGGCTTAAGGATTTCAGATTCTGTATTGACCGCATCAAATTTAGCCCTTTGATTCTCATAAAATAAATCAATGCTAGAGCCGCCCCCATGAGTGACCAATTCAATAGAGCCATCTGTGGAACGGTAAGTAGGATTGTTGCCTTGTCCGGTAGGGGCAGTTAGTAACACACGCTTACCAGAAGGTAATCTTAAATCTGCTTGTAAGGTAGCCGTAGCAGAGGTTTGGAAAGTCACATGGATACTACGTCCCTTGCTGTCTTGGTACTCAACATCTGTGACCTGTATTTCTGAAGCAGGAGGCATATCTTTTGAGCTGCTTGCCTCTAAGCTGTTTGTCTCTAAGCTGCTTGACGAGGGCTCTGTCTGTGCAGACTCTTCTAGCTCAGATGCTTGCATAGGGTCGACCTCATTAAGATTTGTTGCAGTATCTGGGGTTTGTCCTTCTATCACTGCTACTGACTGAGCGTTATTAGGGTCATTACTTAAGCCAGCAGGCTCAGATATCTCAGCAGAGCTTGAAGCTTCAGTAGCCTGATTATTGGCCTCATCATGAGGGTCGCTTGAGGGTTGGCAGGCGGTTAAACCCACTAGCCCTCCAAGCAGAAGAGCAGGTAACAGCCGCTTTGGGTTAGTGTTAACAGACAATGAGTGAGCCATATTTTACCTCTTTATAAAACCAGATTATTTTATAAAACCAGACTATGAAACCAGACAGGTTTATAAAACCAAATAAGCCTGCCAAACCAACTAAAATCCGATATCAGTAATTTTATTAAGAGTTTTTCAAATTGATGTTGTTAGTTTTGACAGTACTTTGCTTATTAGGGATAACTGATTATGGATAACTGTATAAGTGTTTCTAAAGTTAACCATAGCCTAGCGCTAGACACAATTAACCTAGTTTAAGATGTGTATGAGTTATTTAGCTGTTTCTGTCTGAGGGCTAAGCTAGAGGCTTGTTTTGTTAGGTTGTTTGGTTATAGATTGACAGTTAACACCAAGCGGCGACCACCTGCATGATTGCGGTACTCACACAAATAAATGCCTTGCCAAGTGCCCAATCCAAGCTGGCCGTTGATTAAGGGGATATTGAGACTGACACCAAGCATCATACTCTTAAAGTGTGCTGGCAGATCATCTGGTCCCTCTAACGTATGACGATATTGCGGCTGATTTGCAGGGGCAATTTGATTTAACCAATCTTCTGTGTCTAAGCGAACATCAGGATCCGCATTCTCATTTAAGGTTAAGCTGGCGGAAGTGTGCTGTAAAAATAAGTTTATCATTCCCGCCTTTGCATCCTGTGGCAAAAGCTCATTGAGTGCCTGCCGTATATGAGGGGTAATAATATGGATGCCACGAGCATAGGCAGGGAGGATTAAAGTAGTTTGATAAAAAGCCATAAGTAACCCCTGTAATAAATAATATGTGGCCTAAAAACGTGTAGCCTAAAAATATTTCACTTAAAGAATAGCAACAAGCTACTAAGACCTTATAATCTAAAAAAACCACTGTCTAATAAATACTGTGCTTGAGAAAGTTTACTTTTTACGGTGCTGTTTACAGACTGGAGAGTATCTGCTGAAGTCGTGCCGCTTTGATACTGCTGGTTTGCTGCTTTCTCCAGTCGATTTAGACAGTCGTCTATTAACTGCTGAATTCGAGCGATTTTTTGTTGTAATAAGGCTTGCTGGTGTGAAGAAATAACAGTTGCGGGCGCGTTTTTATCCGTAGCACTGCTAGTATTGGTCGGCACAGTACTACGCAGTAAGCTGGGTAAGGCCTTAGTCAATACCTGATCAAAGGCAGATAGATTTATCTCGCTGGCTAACAAAGCTTCACTATATGCTATGGTACTCTCTGCAGAGAAGGTCAGCTGTCCTAATTGCATTATTAGCTCTGTGCCAAAGTAATCTGCATTGTCTGCCAAAGATAATTCACTAGGGGCGATTAAGTCACAGTCGGCTAGGTAGTCGTGACCACGCTCGGTTAATAATTCTGAGGTGGGTAGCTGCTTAAGTTCACTAAGCTCCATCTCAGGGGCTTTTAGATTGTGTAAGCTATCATTGCTCTGTGCTTCAGGGTGAAACTCACCATATACAGATTGCAAATAGCTACGGTTGGCTAAGATATTGCTAGCGACCTGCTGTTGCCCATCACTTTGAACCCGCTGCATAAACTCAAGCATCGAGGTGAGTTGGCCATAGGTAATGTCTTGGCTGGTCAAATTATTTTGACTGTCTATGATGGTGTTTTCAGCATAGTCTGAATCTAAAGCTAGGTAGTCCTCAAGGATTTCACCAAGTCGAGAGCCGGCGAGCTTATCTACCGTAAAGCGCTGGTCTGGGGCTAGTTTTACCGCTATGAGTGCCAGATACTGACTGTGAATCTTACCCAGTAGTTGACGAAAGCTAATGGGCAGAGCAGGGTGATTGCGGTATTGGTCGATATGATTAGCGATTTGTAGTTGCTCGACCGAAGCTTGGGCTGTCTGCTGATTGTTAGCCGTGCTGCTATTGCCCAGATACTTAGGAGTGGGCTGATTATTACCCAGCAGCTTTTGTTTTGAGCGGCTAGTGATAACAAATAGCGTAGGCACAATGACAATTAGGCTTAAAATTAGGAGCAGTAGCGGATAGGACATAACAAGGATAACTTCTTTAAGTAGTTGTTTAAGTAGTTGTTTGAGTGGCTGTTTAAGTTAAGTAGCTGTTTAAATGGCAGGGATAATAGCGTTAAATTCAATGGCTAAAAAAATAGCCAGACTCACCAGCTTTATTCTACCGCGACTGAATGTATAATAGTGATTCAGAGTGAGGCAGATAAAACTTTTGAGACTGGCTAACGGTACTAAAGCCCTTACAGGGAATTAGTGGCCTATAATTACTGGGTTACGCGAGTTTGGTAATCACCAGTGCGTGTATCTACACGTACGATTTCGTTTTGTTGAACGAATAAAGGTACACGAACCACAGCCCCAGTTTCTAGACGAGCAGGTTTACCACCACCGCCTGAAGTGTCACCACGTACGCCTGGATCTGTTTCAACAATCTCAAGCTCTACGAAGTTTGGTGCAGTTACTGATAAAGGCACACCGTTGAATAAAGTGATGGTGCATAAATCGTTACCATTTTCTTTTAACCATTGCTTAGCATCGACCATTGCATTAGCATCAGCTTGTAATTGCTCAAAGGTCTCAGGGTGCATGAAGTGCCAGAACTCACCATCGTTATATAGGTAGTTCATTTCGGTATCAATGACATCCGCAGCTTCTAAGCTATCCCCTGATTTGAAGGTTTGCTCTAATACTTTACCAGTACGCAAATTACGTAGTTTGACACGGTTAAAAGCTTGGCCTTTGCCTGGCTTAACAAATTCGTTTTCAATAATGGCACAAGGATGGCCATCGAACATAACTTTTAGACCGGCTTTAAATTCGTTAGTTGAAAAACTTGCCACAATATTGCTCCTGATACATTTCAAATTAATGACAAAAAATCAAATATGTTGAGTCCCATGATAAACCATTTACCCAAACAAAAAAACAGGCAAATCCCTATTATACCAATAGTTACTGGCTCATCTGAGATTAACTCGAAGGAGAATTCTAAAGGTAGGGACAGTAATGAGGTTATAACTTGGCAAACACAAGTAGCAGATGTTATTACAGATATCGATCAGTTGCTAGCTATTTTGGAATTAACTCACATAAAGTCTGAGCTTTATATTCCTGAAGGCTTCGGTTTACGGGTGCCCAGAGGTTTTGTTGCCAAGATGAAAAAGGGCGATGCTAATGACCCTTTATTACTTCAAGTATTACCCAATAAGCTTGAACAAGTCAAGGTTAGTGGCTATGTTACTGATCCTTTGGCAGAAAATGATCAAAATCCCACTCAAGGTTTATTACATAAGTATCACTCTCGCGTCCTAGTGACAGTCACCGGTGCTTGCGCCATTCATTGCCGATATTGCTTTAGACAACATTTTGATTATCAAGCTAATTTACCAAAATCAGAACAACTTGATGTTATTAAGGCGTATATTAGTCAACATCCTGAGGTTCGTGAAGTGCTACTTAGTGGTGGCGACCCCTTGAGCGTTTCAAATCGACGTTTGTTTTTGTGGTTGGAGGCTTTAGAATCTTTGCCTCAAATTAGCACCATTCGAATTCATACCCGCTTGCCTATTGTCATTCCAGAAAGGTTAGATTCAGAGCTTCTATCACGTTTAGAAGCCAGTCGCTGTCGTATTGTCATGGTGGTGCATACCAATCATGCCAATGAGATAGATGAAAATACCGCTCAGTATTTACGGCAAGCCAAACAAAAAGGCATTACTTTACTGAATCAAACGGTATTGCTAGCAGGTATCAATGATAGCGTGGCGGTGCAAGTTGCGCTTAATGAACGGCTGTTTGCAGCAGGGGTTTTGCCTTATTATTTGCATCTATTGGATAAAGTAGAAGGGGCAGCCCATTTCGATATGGCCAAGCAGCAGGCGGTTGAGTTGTATTGGCAAATGCTAGAGCAGCTTCCTGGATATTTAGTACCAAAATTGGTGCAAGAGTTACCCAATAGACCCTTTAAGACCCCAGTTGACCTGTATCAGCATTAATAGGCGATTAGTAATTAATAGCTGGCTCTTAGCACTTGATATTAATGGCGTCTGCCTGATACTTAGAACAATAATTTACCCAGAATCATAACCTCTATCTGTAAAAGTGAGTTGATAATGTTAAATTTTAATGGTGCAAAGATGACTGCTCCAAGCTTGATTGCGGCTACTTGTTTTGGCAAAAAACTAAGTGGGCTGATGTTGATATCGTTGTTAGCAGTGTTGAGTACTGGCTGTACGCCAACGCCGCCTGATCACCGAGCGCAGGTTACGGCTCCAGTATATGAAGCGGGCGATGCCAGTAATGGAGAGAAGTTATATGAGGATTTGTGTAGCCAGTGCCATACCTTAAGACCGGGTAGCAACAAAAAAGGACCACAATTGGTTGGGGTATATATGGCGCCCTCGGCACAGCTAAAAGACTATAAATATAGTGCAGCTATGGAGCAGGCAAACTTGGTGTGGGACGCTGATACTTTGGACCCTTATATTGAGGACCCAGAAGCGGTGCTGGCCGACACAAAAATGCTGTCAGATCCAATTCCAAGTGCGCAAGACAGACAAGATATTATTGCATATTTATCCACTTTAGGTCGTGAAGCACCACCTGTGGCTGAAGAAGAAAAATAAATAACAGTTGAGTTTTAAAAATTTATTTTGCTAACAAAGGGTAGGGGTTAACGGCGCCAGATTTGGTGTAGATGCCATAGTGTACGTGAGGCGGAGTGCCTTGGGCATTACCGCTGTCACCCACATAACCAATGATATCGCCAGCCTCGACCCAGTCTCCGGGCTTAATATCGGCGAAGTCTTGCAGATGAGCGTAATAGTGGCTAACCCCGCCTGGGCCCAATACAGTCACTACATTGCCCCCTAAAGGATTGGTACCGACCTTGCGTACTAAACCTGGGGTGGTGCTATAAATGGGGGTATGGCGAGCAGCAAAGATATCGATGCCCTCATGACGGCGACCGCCACTTCTAGCCGCTCCCCAAGTATCCGTTAAATGCGCCCCTTTAATAGGGCTAGGCAAGCTATTGGGCATAGGCGGCGCTTGCTGGATGAGCTTACTATATTGGATAGAGCTGGTGACATATCGCGTCAACTCTTGGCGAATATCGGCAGAATATAGATAGGCCAGATAGCCTGCGACCAGCAGTAGAGTAATTTTTATTAAGTGTGTAATAAATCTGACAAAGCGATTGGGCTGTGACGGCTTTTTTGGATTAAAAGAAGGGCTGGGCATAAGTAGCAATCACCATTAATGTCTAATATGATAAGGTTTAATATGAGAGTTAGATTGGCCGATAACTTTGAGTAATAACAGAATTGACTATTAATCAGCACTGGCTATTGAACTGACTATAAATGAAAAAAAAGACCGTGCCTTAAGCGACGGTCTTATTTTGGACTGCATTGAAGTATCACAGTTATTTATTATGACGCTGGCGATCAGCATGGTTTTGAGCCATACGTTGTTCTAAAGTCTGCTCAGCATCACGTAGGCGAGGATCATCCTCATAAGCTTCATCGAAATCCGCTTGGTCAACCTGCTCATCTACAGTCTGCTGTTCAGAAGTAGTCTTGACCTCACCCTCTGGTTGATAACCATGCGCACTGTTGCTATCACCTGTGTCTTCAATTAGCTCGGACTGCTCATTAGTTGAAGCGCTAGAGGGGTTCTCAATCTCTTCAATCACATAAGGGGTTAAGTTGCTGACCGCATTTTCGAGAGTATGCGGGTTCTCGCGAGGTAGCGCATTGATCAAGTGCTCATCAAACACGTCGGTCAACAGCGAATCAAAGCGGACAGCATTGTATTCAATAAGCTGCTCTGACTCATCCCCAGTAATCACTCCGTCTTTTAGGGCGGTCAATACATGATCTTCAAAGGTCAAACCCACGAACTTGCCTTTGTGTTCAGCTTTTTTGAACTTCTGCCATAAAGGCTCAACCTGCAGCAACATCTGATAAGCGTTTTCCATCCGGCCAGTATTGTCTTCAGGATCAGTGGTGTAATACACCAATGACTTCAACTGCTCACGGAATGGGTTGTCCTTACCGTCCGCCATGATTAGATCACCTACTTGACGTTTTAGCTCATCACTTGGCTTCTCAGTAAAGTCGCCACCTGGGAAACAAACCAGCTTAACTAAGCGTGCCGCCATGCGGTTAGGGAAGTTGTCATAGATTTCAAAGAAAGCTTCTTGAATCAAATACAAAGACTTCTCTAATGCCAAACGAGCATGTAAACGCTCAGACTCAGACTGACTGCCTTGAGCATAAAATCTTAAGATAGCAGTCATGATAAATAAATGAGCGTGGATATCAGCTAAGCGCCCTGATAGCATTTCTCGACGCTTTAAGTCCCCAGCCAAGATGCCTAGAGCCATATCTGCGGTTAATGCAAAGTTGGCACTTAAACGGTTGATCTTTTTGTAGTAAGGACGGGTAAAGCTATCGGCAAAACTAGGGGCTTTACCACTACCGCCGAAATACCCTGCGACAAATGATTTGGCAGCTCTATTAAAGGTATAACCTAGATGCTTAAAGAACATCTCATCAAACTTACGTTTGGCTTCTTTTTTATCATCACTTTGTAGCAGTTGTAATTCTTCAAATAAGTAAGGATGACAACGCATCGCTCCTTGACCAAAGATCATCAGTGAGCGAGTCAGGATGTTGGCACCTTCTACTGTGATAGAGACAGGTATGGCCTGATAAGGAAGGGCTAAGAAGTTGCGGGGGCCTAGCTGAATAGCACGACCACCCACGATATCCATACCATCGTTGACCACACTGCGCATGGTTTCAGTGGCGTAGTATTTGGCCATTGCTGTCATTACCGAAGGCGTTCCGCCTTGATTTAGACCACAAGTTACCAAATGACGAAAAGCCTCTAACATATAGGCACTGCTAGCAATGTTACTGCTGGCATTTTGCACCCCTTCAAATTTACCAACTGGTATCTTGAATTGCTCACGCACTTTGGCAAAAGCGCCCACAGTCAGATAAGTCATTTCACCTGCTGAAGTAGACAGAGCGGGCAAGGAGATACCACGACCTACAGCCAGACACTCCATGAGCATACGCCAGCCTTTACCAGCATTCTCGATACCACCAATGATAAAGTCTAGGGGGATAAAGACGTCTTTACCCACTACCGTTCCATTCATAAAGGGTGAGCCAGGATTATGGCGCTCACCAGTGTGAACCCCTTCATAGTCGGCAGGGATTAGCGCGCAGGTAATGCCGTAATCAGTCTTGTCTTTATCGCCTAATAAGCCTTCTGGGTCATGTAACTTAAATGCTAGGCCAATTACAGTGGCAATAGGGGCTAAGGTAATCCAGCGCTTAGAGAAGTTCATGTTTAGGCCCAGTACTTCACGGCCCTCATACATGCCATAGCAGACTATACCGGTGTCAGGAATAGCGCCGGCGTCAGAGCCTGCTTCTGGGCCAGTTAAGCCAAAGCAAGGAATTTCGGTGCCTTTAGCTAGTCCTGGCAACCAACGCTGTTTTTGTTCCTCTGTACCATAGTGCATTAATAACTCACCTGGACCTAGGGAGTTTGGCACCATACAACTGACAGCTGCGGTTAAGCTTCTTGATGCAATCTTACTCATGATACGGCTTTGGGCGTAAGGGCTGAACTCTCTGCCCCCGTAGCTTTCAGGAATAATTAATCCCAAAAATCCGTTGTCTTTAATGTATTGCCACGCTTCAGGAGATAAGTCTTTGTCATGATGATGAATTTGCCACTCATCTAGCATGGCACAAAGCATTTCTACTTCATTATCAATAAATGACTGCTCTTTTTCTGATAAAGTCGGGTAGGGGTAACTGGCAAATTTTTCCCAGTCTGGAGCTCCCATAAATAGCTCTTTTTCCCACCAGCTGGTACCTGCATCTAGCGCTTCACGTTCAGTATCACTCATGCTAGGCATAGCGCCCGCTAACATTTTATAGGCGGGATCACTGATCATAGACTTGCGTAGAGGTGTAATTAACACCAATAAACTGCCTATAATCAAGGGGACGCCGAGCAATAGTGACCAGGGTGCGATAAATCCGGCGACAACCGCAGTAATAATTAGTAATGTAGCACCGACAGTACGGTTGAAGCTATATAAAAAAACCAACAATAAAGCAAACAGTTGCAGTAGTATGGCAAGAATAAAAAAGCCAACTAGGGTTAAGGTAGTCATGATTTGCACCCTAAAAAATTAAAATTAATTAAAAGTTAAAATTAGAAGTTTATATTTTATTATTTGCACTTCTTTTATAAATACAATCGCTTTGGTTTAGGAGTATTGCTCTTTGATTAGCGACAAATAAAAGGCTGATTAAGACTGCCCCATAATTGGCAGGATAACAGTCACTAATACTAATATAAAGGGCACTAAATAAAAGGCGCTAAATAAAGGACACTAAGTAAAGAGAGTTATATCTATATTACAGAGTAAGCAGGTGAAAGCATATAATCAAGACTAGAATCTTTACAATTGGTTAATGAAGTGGCTGTTTATTTTAATGTCATTAATTCAGTGCTGATTGCTTTGGTTACTCAGCATCAGACAAGCTTAATCTCAGTTAATAAATTCTTTGACAATAAGTAGAACATAAATAGGCGATTAAAAAAGGCCGGAGGCATAACAGGCATTAAAAGGGAGCAGTGTTAGATTCTGCAAAAGATAGGGTGTCATTGCGTCCGACTATTATATGGTCTATTAAGCTTAAGTCGATGGCTTGGCAGGCTTGCTTTAAGGTTTCGGTTAAGTGAATGTCTGCTGTGGAAGGGGTGGCGTTTTGATTGGGATGATTGTGTGCCACTATGAGCTGGCTGGCCCCTTGCTGCAGACCATGACGTAGGACTTGCTTAATACAGACCGAGCAAGAGGTAATGCCGCCCACAAAAAGCACTTTGAAGTCTAACAGATTTAAGCCATTATCAAGGCAAAGCACCGCAAACACTTCTTTGGTCTCACGGCGTAGCTGGGTGGTTATATAGTCTTTGACTACCTGTGATCGATTGAGGTTATTCCCAGTCTTTAGCTCACTGCTCAAATAACGCTGGCCCATCTCTAAGCTGGCCAAAAGTTGAGCGTATTTCGCTGGGCCAATACCGTGGCAAGCTAATACGGAGGCCTTTGGTGCTGCTAGTAGCTCAGCGATACTGCCAAAGTGGGTAATTAGACTGCGGGCAAGCTCAAGTGCTGACTGTTGTTTGGTTCCGGTCCGTAGAAATATGGCCAGTATTTCAGCATCGGTTAAATGCTCAGGCCCATGATTAAGAAGCTTTTCTCTTGGTCGATCATCTTCGTGCCAGTCTTTTATTGCCATTGTTTTTATTGCTATTATGAGGTCAAGGATAACGGGGTAAATAAAACCATAAAGGTAGTGTTATGATAACTAACGATAATTGGGATAAACATTATCGTGGTACTGCTTGTTTTTATTATACTCACAAAACACAAAGTTAGTTAAGTTTTTCTTAACTTTTCAAGATTTAATCTTTTAAAAATTTAGGTTTTTATTTCAGCTTTTACTATTACTGTGGGCTTAACCTATATCCAAAACCCACTGAAACTTGTTACCATAAGCACATTTTTTATTCAGCACTTTTAATGCAGGCTTCAAGACTAAGGATTACTTTATAGCCTATAGTCTTCATTTTTTGCATATTATCCATTAAGGTAGTTCTCAGATATGAGTCAAATCTTTACCCCAGTTGTTCCTGTTGCCCCAAATATTACCAAAGTCATCCTCGCCATAACCGGTGGCATTGCTGCTTACAAATCTGCTTTATTGGCCCGCTTATTGGTTAAAGAAGGCTTTGAGGTTCGAGTGATTATGACTCAAGGCGCACAGCAATTTATCACTCCTTTAACGCTTCAAGCCTTGACTGGTAATGAGGTGCATACTGAGCTGCTTGATACTGAAGCTGAAGCGGGTATGGGACATATTGAATTGGCAAAATGGGCCGATTTAGTATTGATAGCGCCTGCTTCTGCCAATACCTTAGCTCGATTGGCAATGGGCATGGCAGATGATCTGTTGGCCACCGTTTGTCTCGCGACAAGCGCTCCAGTGATGGTCGCTCCGGCGATGAATCAACAGATGTGGGCGCATCCTGCGGTGCAGCTTAATGTACAGACCCTAAGTGATATGGGCTATGAGATGATTGAGCCAGATAGTGGGGTTCAAGCTTGTGGTGATGTGGGCGCAGGACGCTTGCCAGAGCCAGAAGTTTTGTTAAGACGAGTGCTTAACTTCAAGGCGAAGTTAATGATTCCACAGAGTTTGACCGGCAAAAAAGTAACCATTACCGCAGGACCAACAGTAGAAGCCATTGACCCTGTAAGATTCTTATCCAATCACTCAACTGGCAAAATGGGCTTTGCTTTGGCTCGTGCTTGCCGTGATGCAGGAGCTGAGGTGACATTGATTGCTGGAGGCAAGGTGGATTTAACCACACCGCTTGATGTACAGCGCGTTAATGTGTTGTCTGCCAATGATATGTTGCAAGCTGCAAGTCAGTCAGCGGCAGCAGGCTGTGATATCTTTATTGCTACCGCAGCCGTCGCAGATTACCGTACCCGAGATGCTGCACCACAAAAAATTAAAAAGACCCAAGATGAGATGACTTTGGATTTGGTAAAAAACCCCGATATCTTGGCCACTATTTCGCACAGTTATCCAGATATGTTCATGGTGGGCTTTGCAGCTGAAACTCAAGAGGTTGAAAAATATGCTCGAGGTAAGCTAGCTTCGAAGGACTTAGACATGATTGCTTGCAATGATGTGTCACGCAAAGACATTGGTTTTGCCAGTGATGAGAACGCGATGACGGTGTTTTTTGCCGATAAGTATCAAAAACAGCCTGAAGCACTTGATAAGGCCAGTAAGGATGAGATTGCCCGTCAATTGGTCGCTCTTATTGGCAATACTATTTGATTTATAGCTATTTAATTTACAGCTATTTATTTAACTTAGAGCTATCTATTAACTATAAGCTATTTAACTGAAAACTATTGAACTTATTAACCTATATGCACTTTTGAGCTGTCTATAATAAAGTTTTTTATAATAAAAAAACAGTTGTAAAATAACAGTGCTAAAAATGGATAAATCAAAGGGCAGCATATGACTAACTTAACCAAAGAGATCCAAGCTGAAATCAGTCAGGTCACCAATGCCACTATCAAAACCATGCTAGAGCACCGCTCCGTCCGAGATTACACAGATGAGCCTATTAGTGCAGAAATGCTGGAAGCTGTGTTGGAAGCGGGACGGGCAGTGTCAACCTCTAACTATATGCAGTCAGTTAGTGTGGTGCGTATTACCGATCGTCAGCAGCGGATTAAGTTTCATCAAATCTCAAATGGCATGAGCGAAGAGCAGTACAATGAAGCGATTGCAGAGGGTAAAAAACTGGCTCATCCTTATGTTTTAGAAGCGCCTGAGTATTTGGTGTTCTGTATGGATAATAATCGCCACAGTCAAATCGAGCCAGCAGCACAGCTTGATTGGATTGAGGTATTGATCATTTCTGCAGTGGATGTGGCCTTATATGCTCAGAACGTATTGGCTGCGGCAGAATCACTGGGCTTAGGCGGGGTCTATATCGGTAGTATGCGTAATGATATTGAGCGAGCAGGTGAGATTATCAAGGCACCAAAACATGTGGTGCCACTATTTGGGATGTGCTTAGGACATCCTAGCGACTCGCCCAAAAATGCCACTACCAAACCGCGTTTACCACTGTCTGTGCTGGTGTCTGAAAACCAGTATCAGCCAGCGACACAAGCACAGATTGAGGACTTTAACCAAGCTGTTATCGACTACTATGTAGAGCAGCGCGGAGAAGGGGCGCATCCGGACTGGAAGGATCAAGTGAAAAAAGTGTTTGGAGGCCCAGTACGTCCGCAAGTGATGGACTACCTAAATAAGCAGGGGTTCGCCAAACGTTAATTGCTAACGTTAATCCTTAAGCTAGGTGAGTTGACCTTTAGTTTACAACCAGTGGATGTCAAATGCTCAACTCTGAAAACTTATTACTAACCTTTATTTTTGCCATCGCCTCTTTGCTACATGGAATCAGTGGCATTGGGGTGACGCTGGTATCTACCACAGCTTTGGCGAGTATGTATTCGTTACAGCACGCCATTGTCCTAATTATCTTTCCCTCGTTAGCGCTAAACCTGATGACTTGGCTTGTCGGGGGCGGGCGCAGTATTGCTGAGAATTTCTGCTATTACCTAAAGCATTATTGGCTACTTGCTTTAATGAGTCTATTGGGCAGCTTACTTGGGGTGAAGCTGCTATTATGGGTGGACAGCAGTTATATCTTAGTGTTACTGGCGGTAGTGATTGCTTTTTATGTCATTAGTAATGCCTTGGGCAAAAAGATAATTCTACCTGCTACTACCCCAGTATTGATTGCTACTGGTCTTATTGCAGGCATAATAGGCGGATCTACCAATGCCATGTCAACCATATTACTAATGTATTTGCTCGGCAGTAGTGATGATAAAAACACCATCGCTAAAGTAGGTAATATGTGTTATCTATTGGGCAAGGTGGCGCAAATAATCGTATTACGTGAGTCTCTAATGGCCTTACCTAAAGCGGACTGGCTACTTATTGCTTTATTGACCACGGTTTCGCTAGCAAGCTTAATGATTGGTATCCGCTTGCGTCAATACCTATCTCAGGCTAGATTTCGGCAGTTGGTGCTCGTCATTTTGACCATTCTAGGGTTGAGGGTCGGCTGGCAAGGTGTAGTTGGATTGATAGGGTAAACTGATAGGCTAAATTAATAGGGTAAACAGTTATAGGGCTATTTGTCTTGAGTTAACAGATGAAAGGAGAGAGTTATGGATAAAGTTTATGGCATTAATAAAAGTCTGGCTAAAGCTGCTGTATTGACAAGTGTCATGGCGTTATCTGTCTCTGCCTTAGCCACAGTGGGTGGCGGTCAGCGTATTGAGATATTGGGCTATGATAAAGCGGAGCAAAAAGTTTTTGTGCTGCGTCACTATGATGATGGACGTGGCCGCCTACCTCAGCTGTATTATTATGATTTGTCTAACAAAAACCCTGAGAAGTTGGTCGAAGTCCGCTCCCTATATATTAATCCTAAAACCAAAAAATATGATGAGTTTGAGGACAGTAATGGCCGCTTTAGCAGCGGGCTGAAACAAATTAAAAATAGAGTGGTTGCACTCAAGCCTACCTATACCCAAGTAACCGTCCAAGTAGAGTCACTACAACAACAAAAAAAGAGCAATCTACAGTCTTGGCTAGGCGAGATAGGTCAGGGTACTGAATATCAGTTTAGCTATAAGTTAAATGCTGATGAGGCCAAGTATTCTAGCCCAGTGCATAGTGCTACTACCTATTCGGTGTGTCTTACTACTGATAATGCGCTTTATAAAGTGCCCAATCAGCCTTACGCTTTAACTACGGTCAAATATACAGGCACCTTAATGGAAGGAGGCTATGATTATCAAGATGTGGTCCTCTTACAACAAACAAAATAATGGGGTCTGGTGAAATGCATCATTTAGCGGGTCCAATAACACAGCAGTGATATTATGAAAAATCAGCCGATTCGGACTCTAGAGACTCCCACTCAATTACAGTCTGATATTAAAGAGCTAATATCAATAGAGCCTCGCTTTGAGAAGGTCTATCAGCAAGTGGGCGTGCCAGATTTAAGGCGTAATCGAGGGGGATTTGAGCAGCTAATGCGAGCCATGGTTGGCCAACAGTTATCAGTTGCGGCGGCTACTAGTATCTGGAATAAGCTTGAAGCAGCAAGTTTAACCAGTCCTGATGCTATTATGCACGCAGAGGAGGAAGCACTGCGTCAACAAGGGCTATCACGTCAAAAGATTCGTTATGTGCGCTCGTTGGTTGAGCACAATATTGATTTTGAGGCATTACAACATCTGCCAGATACGCAAGTCATTAAAAGCTTAACGGCGGTGACTGGCATTGGTAATTGGACCGCAGAGATGTATTTGCTGTTTAGTCTAGGACGAGCCGATGTGTTGGCTGTGGATGATTTGGCGATTAAGGTAGGTGCTATGGACTTGTTGCAGTTAGAGGCAAGACCGACGCCAAAACAGCTTAAACTATTATCTAAGCCGTGGTCACCATACCGTAGCGCAGCAAGTTTATTATTATGGTCACATTATGGTTGGCTCAAAGATCGTGATGCGGTGCCGATGTAACACCGCGGATGATTTATAAGCTGTTTAAGCTATTTAGTTTTTTAGGCTAATTTTACAGCTGGCTTTTGAGAGCTATTGTCAAATAGCTGATTTTTAACAGCTGGTTTTTAGGATTGTTGTTGCTGTAACTCAAGCAATCTTTGATATAAGGCATTCTTTTTGACCCCGGTAATATCAGAGGCCAAGGCGGCTGCTTTTTTTACCGACAAGTCTTCAAGTAAACGCAGCAGTAAAGGGTCGTGTACACTTAAGTCATCATTGACGTCATTAATGTTACCGCCCACCACTAACACAATCTCGCCTTTTTGCTGATTACTGTCTGCTTCAACAAAGTTGACCAGTTCACCGAGCGTTGATTTTTTAACGGTTTCAAAGGTCTTGGTAAGCTCGCGGCACAGCGTAGCTGGACGGCTCTGCCCAAATACTTCGGCCATATCTTTTAGGCTAGCGATGATACGATGTGGTGCTTCATAAAAAATTAAGGTTTCACTACGCTCAGCATAATTTTGTAACTGCTTAACTCGGCCATGCGTTTTGGCCGGCAAGAAACCCACAAAGCTAAACTTATCAGAGGGCAGTCCAGCCACACTCAAGGCGGCAATAGCAGCACTGGCTCCAACGATAGGAACAACAGCGACATTGGCGGCATGGGCGGCTTGAACCAACTGATAGCCTGGGTCACTAATTAACGGGGTGCCTGCATCACTGATTAATGCCACGGAATGACCGCGCTGAATCATTTCAATAATCTTTGGGGTTTGAACTTCGCTGTTATGCTCATGATAAGCCCAAGTCTGGGTATCTATACCAAAGTTTGACAGCAGTTTGCCAGAAGTACGAGTGTCTTCACAGGCAATGATATCTACCTTCTTTAGGGTATCGATGGCACGGGCTGTAATATCGCCCATAT
>JAHHUJ010000209.1 GCA_020024075.1 Psychrobacter sp. | reverse complement strand
ATATTAACTCTCCAGGTGGTTCAGTGAGTGCTGGATTGGCTGTATTTGATACCATGAACTTTATTAAGCCTGATGTGTCTACCATTTGTATGGGCGGTGCTTATAGCATGGGTTCTTTCTTACTTGCCGCAGGTGAGCGTGGCAAACGTTATGCCCTAGCCAATTCGCGAGTGATGATTCACCAGCCCTCTGGCGGCGCGCAAGGTCAGGCCACTGATATCGAGATTAACGCCCGTGAAATCCTTAAAATCCGTGACCGTCTAAACCGTATCTTAGCCGAGCGTACAGGTCAGCCTTTGGAGAAAATCGAGGCCGACGTTGAGCGTGATTACTGGTTAGATGCACCTGAAGCCAAAGAATATGGTTTGGTTGATGAAGTTTTAGAACGTCGTCCAGAGTCTGACTTATAATTTATTAGACGGTGTTAATTAGACGTATTGGACAAGGTTTTATTGTCTGGCATAAACCATACTGTATAGTAGTTTGCCTATCTATAAAAAGAGGGTGACAGTTGCTAATTGAGGAGCCTTTATTATGGCAAAAAGCAAAACCCCGCAATGCTCATTTTGTGGAAAATCTAAAACAGACGTGCAACAACTTATTGCTGCTGATGATGCCAACATTTGTAATGAATGTGTAGAGCTATGCGCTGATCTTATCGAAGACACCAGTGATTTAGAAGGAGATGAGGGTGCGCCTGATAGTAAATGGTTAGATAAAAAACTACCTGTGCCTAAAGAGATTCGCAGTCGCCTTGATGATTATGTTATCGGTCAAGACGCTGCCAAAAAAGCTTTGGCTGTTGCCGTATATAATCACTATAAGCGCCTTAAAGTGAGTGCTCAACTAGCGACTGATAAGAAAAAATCTAAAATTGGCGCAGATGATGCGATGGTTGAGCTGTCTAAAAGTAATATCTTACTCATCGGTCCGACAGGATCAGGTAAGACATTGTTGGCGCAAACACTAGCTCGCCTGCTTGACGTTCCTTTTGCGATGGCGGATGCCACCACTTTAACCGAAGCTGGATATGTCGGCGAAGATGTTGAAAATATTGTGCAAAAGTTATTGCAAGCGTCCGATTACGATGTGGCGAAAGCGGAACAAGGTATTATCTACGTCGACGAGATTGATAAGATTAGTAAAAAAGGCGAGAACATGTCTATTACCCGCGATGTTTCGGGTGAAGGTGTACAGCAAGCGCTATTGAAACTGATTGAGGGCACCGTGGCTGCCATACCGCCGCACGGTGGACGCAAACATCCTAACCAAGAGCTTATTCAGGTCGATACCAGCAATATTCTAATTATTGTTGGCGGCGCATTCTCAGGGCTTGATAAGGTTATTCAGCAGCGTACAGAAAAGACAGGCATTGGCTTTAACGCTGAGGTCAAAGCTAAAGATAATGGTAAGCAGTTATCAGAGCTGTTCCGCCGTGTAGAGCCAGAGGATTTAATTAAATTTGGGTTAATACCAGAATTAATTGGTCGTCTACCTGTCATTGCAACACTAGATGAGCTTGACGAAGACGCTTTAATGGAAATCTTAACCGAGCCTAAGAACGCGATTGTTAAGCAGTATGAATATCTGTTTGAGATGGAAGATGCTAAACTTACTTTTACCGATGATGCGCTAAAAGCTATTGCTAAGCGTGCCATGGAGCGTAAGACAGGTGCTCGTGGTCTGCGCTCTATCGTAGAAAATGCTTTACTTGATACGATGTATGAGCTGCCTTCTATGAAGAACGCAAAAACAGTTGTTGTTGACGCAGACGTTATTACCGACAATGTGCCACCAACAATTAGTTAAGGCTTGTACTTAACTTAACTTTGTAAAAAAACCCCAATAAAAAGAGCCTATAATCAAAATTATAGGCTCTTTTTATTGGCAGGGTTTTAATGCATCAATAACTAGCGACGCTGCTCCACAATTAAGGAGTCAATCCCATTATTTTGTAACCGTTGTTGTTCAGCAATGATAGCTTGACGGATTTGGATAGGCGGGGTCACCACTTGATAAAATACTTGACCATTTGGCATCTGTTTTTTGACCACTTGAGCATCGACGCCCGCCATTAATACCTGCGCACGGCGACCATCGGCCTCCTCTGCATTACTAAAGCTATTGATTTGCAAAATATATGTATTGCGAGGTTTTGCATTTGTTATGGATTGTTGGCTCTCTGGTTTAGCTTGCACCGTTTGCGTCACACTCTGCCGAACTTGAGCGGGTGGATTGTTTGCCTCACTTAGTGAAGCTGTAGTACGGTTACTTTGATTGTTATTACTGGGGGTGTCGTTGCCATCATAAGTACCTTCCTCCTCAATAATGACCATCTCACTATTCCCTGTAGCTGCCACTGCCGCGTTATCTTGGTCAGTAGCACTATTATTCTTCGGCGCTGTCACTACCACATCAGGCTCTAATAACATCTCTTGCAAGGCTCTTTGCGTGTCATCTAAATCTTTATCATCAGCAGGGGTCACCGCCTCATCAGGAATACTGCTTACCTCTTGTTGTGGCAACAATTCATAAAATTCATACTCTTCACGCTCAACTTTACGCTCTGTATTTGTACGAGGCGTTACAGTACGAGGCTCCGTTGGCTTTGCCGTCTCATTCGTATTAAAGGGATTCCATAAGTATAAAAACAACCCAATCATTAAGGTCAGTAAGGCGCCAACAAACATCCATAATAGACTGGCTATGCCACTACTGCCCTTGCGTTTTTCAGTAGCACCTTTACGTTTTTTAGCTAACATGAGCCTCTCCTATATATGGTTGTTAACACACTTACTTTAACTAGGGTTCTATTGAACACTAAAACTACCCTCCTATGACAAATTGATAGGGGTTCATACTTACACTGTAAGTCTATTTTGTCGACATGGTTTTTTTCAACCCTAATTAGCTTGACGTGGTCTATTTTCATATCAATATAGACCACACAGACCATCATCGATAGAGCAGATTGCTGACTACATATTTTTAGGCGCAGATAAGCCTAGTAAGCCAAGTCCATTTGCCAACACCTGCCTTACCGCTTTCGACAGACGCAGACGCGCCTGCATCACTGCTAACTCATCTTCTGTAGGCTCACTGTCCTCAATAATACTCTTGGGTATGATGCGGTTATCATTGTACCAACCATGAAAAAGAGAAGCCAAATCTTTAAGATAATTGGCTAACGTATGCGGTTCATAGTGTGTTGCTGCTCGCTTGATAAGTACGGGATAAGCGGCCAATAACTTAATTAATTCGCTCTCAACATCAACACTCAATAATGTTTGCTTAGCTCGACCTAACTCATCATCAACTGCAAAGCCCTTTTCCTCAACCTTACCAAGCACGTTACATATTCGGGCATGTGCATATTGAATGTAATAGACCAAGTTATCCTTATCTTGGGATTTGGCCAATTCTAAATCAAAATCGACGTGCACTTCAGGCTTACGGGCCACATAATAAAAACGAGCCGCATCGTTACCAACTTCTTCACGCAATTCACGCAAGGTCACAAATTGTCCAGAGCGTGACGACATGGCCACTTTGGTGTCACCACGCCAGAGGGCTACAAATTGTACCAAAATAACATCTAATCTATTGGCATCAAAACCCATTGCAGTCAAAGCGGCCTTTACTCGTGCCACGTAACCATGATGATCTGCACCCAAAACATCAATTACGGTATCAAAACCTCGATCAAACTTATTCTTGTGGTAAGCAATGTCAGAGGCGAAATAGGTTGTCTGACCATTAGCACGGCGCACCACACGGTCTTTCTC
>JAHHUJ010000208.1 GCA_020024075.1 Psychrobacter sp. | reverse complement strand
TGCTAAACACGCCAGCCACTTATTCTTGGTATTTAGCAGGTCTTGTATTTGAATGGTTAGAGCAGCAAGGCGGCTTAGAAGCCATTGCCAAAATTAACCGTCAAAAAGCCGAGCTATTGTATAAAACCATCGATGACAGCGAGTTTTATATCAATAACGTAGATCCTCAGTATCGCTCAATTATGAACGTACCTTTTACCTTAAAAGACAGTAGCTTAGATGCGAAGTTCTTAGCAGAAGCTGAGCAAGCCGGCTTGCTAAACCTAAAAGGGCATCGTGATGTGGGCGGTATGCGTGCCAGTATCTATAATGCTGTTAGCCTAGAGTCGGTGCAAGCTTTGTGTGATTTTATGGTTGAATTTGCTAAAAATCAGGCTTAATAAAAGCGGATTACATCAAACTTAATCATATTGAAAGCTAAAGGATAGTTGGTATTGTACTGGGAATTAAACTTACTAAAGGAGGAGGTAAATGCAAATTAAGCTGTTTGCCAAAAAACAGAATGCTTGTTTTGCTTCGACCTTATTGAGTGTGGTATTGCTCAGTTTAGCTCCTAGTGCCTATGCTGAGCCTATTACTGTAACCGCAATAGGCCATAATAGTGAGGCGCGTTATATTAATGCGCCTTATCTACCTTATGCCAACCCTATGGCGCCAAAAGGCGGTACATTATCGCTATCGGCACTGGGTACATTTAACAGTGCTAACCCTTGGATGACTACTGGGGTGGCTATGAGTGGCACTGATTATCTTTATGATACCTTGCTATCAGGCTCATTGAATGAGTCTTTTGTTATGTATCCGCAATTGGCCGAAAAAGTCACTTATGACCCTGATGACACCAGCTGGATTATTTACCATATCCATCCCAAAGCTAAGTTTTGGGATGGCAGTGCTGTCACTAGTGATGATGTGCAGGCTACCTATGATGCTTTTTTGAACAAAGGACTGATGCAAGTGCGCAGCTACTTAGCAGCTGTTGATAAAGTGGAAGTGTTAGATAAGCACCGAGTAAAGTTTTATTTTAAATCTTCAGAGAACAAAGAGGTTTTATTGACGGTTGGACAGTTTCCAATCTTTAAAAAAGCCTCGGTTGAGAAGGATTTTGAAAAGTTATCGCTTACCCCCTTAATGGGTAGTGGTCCTTATAAGTTGCTGAACGTTGAGCAGGGGCGTAGTGTGACTTATAAGCGTGACCCTAACTATTGGGGTAAGCTGCTTATGGTTAACAAAGGCCGCTTTAACTTTGATTACATTAAATACGTATATTACGGTAGTGATGAGATTGCACTAGAAGGATTTAAAGTAGGCCAGTATCACTTTCGACGAGAAAGCTCTGCTAGAAAGTGGACAACTGCTTATGACTTCGCTGCTGCCAGAGCAGGACTGATAAAAAAAGAAGCCATTGTCACCAAGAATCCTGTGATGATGCAAGCGTTGGTTATGAACCTTCGCAAAGACATCTTTTCTGATATACGGGTGCGGCAAGCGGTGACCGATGCTTTTGATTTCGAGCTTATGAACAAGACTTTGTTCTATGATCAGTACGAGCGTTTAGAGAGCTACTTTCATGGCTCAGAGCTGGCAGCTACCGGAATACCAGATGCAGCAGAGTATGAGGTATTAAAACCTTTACTGCCAAAGCTTGAACCTATTCAAAGACAAGCCACTATGGCAAAGTGGCAACTTGCCCAGTCAGATGGCAAAGGCTACCATCGACAAGCCTTACTAAATGCCAGACAAAAGTTGCTACAAGCTGGTTTTTATTATCAAGATATGAAGCTGTATCAAGCTAATGGTAAGCTGGCTAAGTTTGAAATCTTAATCTCTGATGAAAAAATGAGCCGAGTACTTCTGCCTTACGTGAGAAACTTAAAGAAGCTAGGCTTTACAGTTTCAATTCGCCAAGTGGATACCTCTCAGTATTTGGAGCGTTTAAGACGATTTGATTATGACATGATAGTGGCCGGCTTCCCCCAAAGTACTTCACCTGGCTCTGAACAGAGCTATATGTGGGGCAGTGCTGCAGCTGATGAGCAAGGCAACCAAAATTATAGTGGCATCAAGAATGAAGCCATTGATACGGTAATAGACAAGCTTATTAAGGCTGAAAATAGAGACGAGATTGTACTTTATACTAAGGTGTTAGATCGCTTACTTCGGGCGGGATATTATATGGTGCCGATGTATGGGACTACCAGCACCCGAGTGGTCTATTGGGACAAGTATCGTCACCATAAAACGCTACCAGACAATGCTGTAGGTATTGATTACTGGTGGGTAGATAAATCTGCCGAGTCGATTATTAATAAATATTTAAAACGATAATTTAAAGTATCAGCTAACAAATTTTGACTTAAAAGAACAGCACTTAGTCAAATTAAAGAATAAATACACTTTAAATAATAGGATGTTTCATGAGCTTAATTATTACGCCTATACCCGCCTTTACCGATAACTATATATGGGCGCTAGTAAACGATAAGAATAAACAGGCTATTGTCATTGATCCAGGCCAAGCGACTCCTGTAGCTGAGTATTTACAGCAGTACCAACTTGAGTTGACCGCCATTTGGGTTACTCATCATCATAATGATCATGTTGGTGGCATAGCAGAGCTGCGTGAGCTATACCCTATGACCCATGTGGTGGCAGGCTCTGATCATGGTGTGAGTCCAGATCAGGTTGTCAAAGAAGGCAGCTCAGTGAGTGCTTGGGGGTATACCGCTCAAGTATGGGCAGTTCCTGGGCATACTGCTTCGCATTTGGCCTATGTGTTAACTTGTGAAGATGAGAAGCAAGTATTCTGTGGAGATACCTTATTTAGTGCAGGCTGTGGTCGGGTCTTTACCGGTACTATTGAGCAATTGTATGAAAGCTTTAAGCGACTAAATAAATTACCTAAAAATACCTTATTTTATCCAGCCCATGAATATACTGCTTCAAACTTAAGATTTGGTTTATCTATTGAGCCTGATAATCAAGTGATGCAACAAACCTTATTGCAAGTTGAAGCGCTAAATGAGCAGGGTAAGCCATCGTTACCAGTGACTTTAGAACATGAAAGACAGGTTAACGTATTCTTGCGTAGCGAAGAGTTGACGGTAGTTGAGGGAGTACAAAGGCAGATGCAGCTGGCAGATACCAAGCCATTAACTGTATTTAGTGCACTAAGAACTCTAAAAGATAATTTCTAATTCAATGGATTGGGTGGGAATTATCATGATAAGCAGTAATAAATAAGGATAGGCTCATGGGTCGTTATATTTTAAAACGGTTATTGCTTATCATACCTACCTTATTTCTCATTCTTTTGACCAATTTTATATTGGTTCAGGCAGCACCAGGCGGCCCGGTTGAGCAGCAAATAGCACAAATTGAGCTGGCTCAAAATAAGGGAGAAAGTACTGGGGCGGCAATGGGAGGGGGCAGTGTTCTTTCAGAAGGGGGTTATAGAGGGTCTCGAGGCCTGTCTGAGGAGATGGTAGAGGCCATTAAGGCACAATATGGCTTCGATAAGCCGGCCCCAGAACGCTTTTGGATTATGCTAAAAAACTATGCCGTACTTGACTTTGGTACGTCATTCTTTAAGGGTAAGCCAGTTACTGAGCTAATCGCAGAAAAATTACCAGTCTCTATTTCTCTTGGTCTTTGGAGCACTTTGCTTATCTATCTTATCGCCATACCTTTGGGTATCTATAAGGCCATGCATCATGGCTCAGGCATCGATAAATTGACCGCGGTGATGTTGGCGGTTGGTCATGCTATTCCTATATTTGTATTCGGCGTTATCCTATTGGTGCTGTTT
>JAHHUJ010000207.1 GCA_020024075.1 Psychrobacter sp. | reverse complement strand
GTGGTGGATATCAAGGACAGCAAGCTGGCAGTCAAGGCGCTGGTAATAACCAAAATACCTTTGCTCCTCAGACTCCTGCAGCAGCGCCACAACCGACTCCTGCTCCTGCACCAGGGTTTAATAATCAAACCACTATCCCAGCGGGTGGCATGACAGATACGCCTAAGGATGATGATATTCCGTTCTAAATCTTATAAAAATAAGATTAGCTAAAAATGAACCCTGCAAATTTGCAGGGTTTATTGGTTTAAGGGCTTTTAGTTGAATCGAGTCAATGATGATTACGAGAAATGGGCTAATATTAATAAGCGTTTATGGCTCAATTAAACCTAAAGAAACAAGGTCTTCATTAATTTGATCGACCACTTGCTGCACATCCTGTTGGGTCAATAAAGGATGCATACAGCAGAATCTTAATACCGTTTTGTTATGCAGTAGGGTAGTGTAATAAATGGCATTGTTTCTTTTGGTCGATAGCTCAGACAATTTTTTATTAATCTGATTTAGCTCTTGTTCGCTGTGTTTGCCATCATTAAAACGTACATTGACGATGCTCAACTGGGCAGGTGACACAATTTCAAAGTGGGGCTGCTGGCGGAATAAGCTCTCAAAATGTTTCGCATTTTCAAAGCCCTTATCGATGGCGCTGCGCATCTCTTTTAAGCCGACTCTTTGTAAGGTATACCATAGACGCATACCTCTGGCTGGCGCGGTCAGCTCGATGCCCATGTCCCAAAAGTTAATGTTAGAATCATCGGACTGAATATCGGTTAAGTATTCAGGATTTTCGCTAAAGGTGCGCGACATGGCTTGACGGTCTTTACAGATGACTACCGCACAGCCATAGGTTTGAAACAGCCATTTGTGACCATCCCAACTGACAGAGTCACTACGCTCAATGCCATCTAAAAGCTTACGATGTGAGGATAAGATGGCGCTCGCCCCATAGGCCCCATCTACGTGTAGCCACATATCATGAGCTTCGCTGATATCAGCCAACTGATGTAGCGGGTCGATTGAACCGGTATTGGTGGTGCCACAAGAGCCCACGATTAAAAAAGGAATCATGCCATCGGCTTTGTCCTGCTCGATTTGCTTTTCGAGATCTTCTGCTATCATTTGGAACGCATCGTTGGTCTTAACTTTGCGGATATTGGCTCTAGGAATACCCATAATACGGATGCCCTTGGCCACAGAAGAATGGGTCTGATCAGAAACGTAGACAGTGCCTTTGACCAGTTCATCGTCCTTTAATTTCTCATCTCGAGCCACAATAGAGGCAGTTAGGTTGGCCATTGAGCCTCCAGAGACGAACAGTCCGCCCAACTCTTTTACCGGATAGCCAATTTGCTCGCCCATCCAGTTCATCAGTTTCTTTTCAGCAACGGCCATACCCTCACTTAAAGTATGACTGCCTCCATAAGGCGAATAAAAAGAGTTTATGGCCTCACCAACCACTGAGATGGGAGACAGCGCTAAGGGTATGAAGGAGAAAAAACGAGGGTGACTTTGCTTAGTGCGATACTTATATACCAGCTCATTGAGCTCGTGCATCACCTCATCTGCTGATCTTGGCTCTTCTTGGAACGGGATATCGATAATGGCTTGTTTTTTATATTCTGGTAGCGGATTAACGATATCTGATTGGGTAGTATGAATTTGATCTTCTACCATGAGTGGCATGAATTTGGTTAAAGAGGCTTTGGCCTCCTCCCAGTTAAATAGGGTAGTGTCATTATTATTAGAAGTCATCGTTATTGCCTTAAATAAAATAGTTATTGTCTTAAATAAACAAGTAATATCAACAGCTTAGCAAGACAGTGAATTACTGTTATTTGATAAAAATAGGAATAAAAAAAGCCACTTATAACGGAAATTATAGTTAGCTTTTGGTGTAAGTAGCTATTATAACCTAGCGTGTTTTTTGGCTTGTGTTATGTGTTGTTATTTCATATTTAAATGTAATCTCTATTGAGATATAGCAGAGGCATAAGCTACTGTTATATAGAGGCCACTAAGGCTAACTACTAAAAAGCAGTAATTGAAAATTAGCAATAAAAAATACAAATAACAAACAGGAGGGGGTATGCGTTATTCAAAGATCCTAAAGTTAGGTGCGGTGGGATTGGCTTTATTACTAATCCCTAGACGCAGTAGTAGGGATGTTAAAGCTAAAGGCAAAACTGCTCCAGATTTGACCCCTGATACTGAGAATAAAGGTCAGCTCAAGAGCGATGCTAAGTCTAACGGCAATGACAGTAGCCTTGATGACTAGCCGCCTTAATTGACAGCTACATGAATTCATCAGATCTGCTTTCATCAAATTTTTAACTTGAGGTCACAACGAGCCACTATGTCACACAGTCACAATAATAAGGGATTAGAAACTGGCAGTCATTACCCTTTGATCGACACCCACACTCACTTTGACGACTTCGTCTTTGATGCAGATAGGATTGAATTGGCCACGTCAGCTTATCGCTCAGGGGTGCGTCACTTATTGTTAATAGGCTATTATGCCAAGTATTTTGATCGTATGTTACAGACGCAGCAGCAGTTAACGGATCAAGCAGACAATGGGATTGCAGTGCCAAAGGTTTATCTCGCTTCAGGGCTGCATCCTGCTTATATATCTCAGCATACTGAAGCGGATTTAGAGCAGTTGGCCCAGTTTTTACAGGCGCATCCCAATGTGGCCGTTGGAGAGATTGGGTTAGACACCTTCACTGATGAATTAAAAAGCGCGCAGTCGGTGGCGAAACAAAAACGCTTTTTTGAGGCGCAATTAGATTTGGCGGTTCAGCATCAACTGCCAGTACTGCTTCATATTCGTAAGGCTCACGCAGAGTGCTTATCACTACTAAAAAAACACAATTATAATGCCAATAAACTGGGTGGTATCGCTCACAGCTTCAGTGGTGGTGAGCAAGAAGCTAAGGCCTTTGTAAAGTTGGGTTTTAAACTAGGGGTTACCGGTCAGATAACCAATACCAATGCCAAAAAACTCCGCCGCGCCATAAAGGCAGCGGTCGAAGCCTATGGCTTACAGTGCTTAGTGCTAGAGACGGATTGCCCCGACATGACTCCAGTATGCTGTCAGCAAGGACAGGAGCCAACCCGTAATGTGCCCAGTAATCTAGGCTTTGTACTTCAAAGCTTGGCTGAGCTGCTTGAAGTTGATGAGGAGAGCTTGGCCAGACAATTATGGCAAAACAGTTGTGAGGCCTTAAGAGTTGACTGGGCTTACCCTGAATAACGTGGGTTATATAACTTGTGCTATACAGTATAATAGACTGCTGGTTTTAATTCCTGATTTTAATTTAAGCCTCTTAGCTTAATCCTCTTAACTTAAAACCTTCTTGATTTGTTTGTCCCACACTCTCTTAATTTATAGAAAATAAGGTAGTTTATGACCTCATCTTCAGCTTTAGACAACAGCCAATATGACCGACGCTTTAAAGGCACACAGACTTTATATGGTCAATCTAGTTTCACTAATTTTGAGCAGGCCCATGTGATTGTGATTGGGGTGGGTGGTGTCGGAACTTGGGTTGCTGAAGGGCTAGCACGTACCGCCATTGGTAAGATGACTTTGATAGATATGGATGTGTTGGTGGCCTCTAATGTCAATCGACAATTGCCAGCACTTGATAGTAGCTTTGGTAAAAGTAAAATCGAGGAGATGGCCGAGCGCGCACGTCAAATTAACCCTAGGCTTGAGCTGACATTAGTTGATGATTTTTTGACCCCAGAGAACGTGGCACAGCTATTACCTAGCCGTGAGCAGGCGAAGCAACAGTTGCAGCAAGGGGAGGCG
>JAHHUJ010000206.1 GCA_020024075.1 Psychrobacter sp. | reverse complement strand
ATATGATTATAAATCAAAGCTGTGTTCTAATTTGATACTCTATTATCAGCTATTCAAGCCATACGTTTGTAAATCAAAGGAAAATTATGTCACAAATTAACACCTCATCTACCGCAGTCAAAGCCCCTCTCAAACATGAATTGTATATGTCGGTGCTAATGACGCCTGATATGGCAAACTTTATTGGTAATGTGCATGGCGGCGATTTATTAAAAATGCTCGACCAAGTCGCTTACGCTTGCTCTAGCCGCTATAGTGGTAGCTTCGTGGTAACTTTATCTGTTGATCAGGTTATGTTTTTGGAGCCTATTTATGTAGGTGAGTTAGTTACCTTTGCTGCCAGCATCAACTATGTCGGTAATACTTCAATGGAAGTGGGTATTCGGGTAGAAGCGGAGAATATTCAGGAGCGCACGGTACGTCATACCAATAGCTGCTTCTTTACTATGGTTGCTATTGATGAAAATGGGAAACCGACCCCTGTACCTCCTCTTGAAATAAAAAATGAGTTACAGCAATGTCGTTTTGATGCGGCCGTAGAGCGAAAAAGATTACGCAAACAAAACGCCAATCGCCCTAGTTGTAGCATGGGTAGGAAGCCAGCAGGTCACCTTGAGGGCGGCCGTAAACCCAGTGATGACTTAGAAGGCAAGTAAGGTATTGAGCAGCAAGATATTGTAACTATCCGTTAGTAGTAAAATAAATAGTGACCCTCTAAAATTGAGCTCAAACTCCGCAATAAAATAATTTAGGTCAATATTTATGTCAGTTTCTCAGCCATTTTTGAAATCTGCCTTTAAGCCACTACTGACGATAGCTGTGATGGCGTCTTTAACTGCTGCACTGGTAGTCCCAGCGCAGGCAGAGCTTGTTATCAGTAGTGGTAGCGACTCATCAACTGTTCGAGCTGTTAATTCGGTAGATAAAGGGCAACAATTAACCCATACCCAAACAATACCCAGTGATGCCTCAGTGCTCAAGCTTATGCAAGTAATGCATGTGGATGAGCAAATAGAGGCTATTGTAAACAGTCAGCAAGCTATGGCGGATATCCTTGAGCAGCAAGGAGATAAAGCTACGGAAGACGATAATGAGTTAAATAAACGCCAGCGTGAAATGACTAAAAGTATGCATGGGATTTTAGAGCAATATACCAAAATTCTAGCAGGTGGTATCCAAAGCACAGCGACTAAGGAGGAGATGGTTGAAGCTTATAAAGCAGCAGCCAAAGCCCACTATACTCAGCAAGAGGTTACTGCTTTAATTGAATTTTATGATACGCCGATGGGTCAAAGTATTTTGGAAAAAAATCCTAAGGTAACCTCCCAATTTCTAAAAGCATCTCTACCAGATGAAGATGAAATGAAGCAAACCACTAAGCAGCTTGAGGAGCTAATGCCTCAGATAAAAGATATATTTAAGGGCATCTTTTAAACAAAAGCTCTTAAGTAAACAAAAACTCTTAAGCCAAAAACTTTAGGCTTGCTTTGAGATATTTTTTTCTAAAACACAGAAGGGAGGTTGCTAATTAGCGCCTCCCTTTTTTATAGGTTTTTAATATAAGTTTTTTTGATGAAGTAAATAGCTTACAGGGGCGGTGAGGGCTTTAAATTATTGGATTTAACCCCATAATAACAGCTATAAACAAACATAATAAACGAAAAGATACTCATTATGCGAATGCCTGAACCAAGATCTTCAAGACAACTCAATCAATTAGCCACTCAGCTTCAAGACGAAGCTGAAATAACAGGCGTTAATGTCTCTGGCACTCAGATATCTAGTCGTGCTTTTGAGATGGTAACCGACTTTGAACCTGCCGGCGATCAGCCACAAGCGATTGAAAAGCTGGTAAAAGGGGTAGAATCGGGTATGGATGCCCAGCTATTACTGGGGGTAACCGGTTCTGGTAAGACTTATACCATGGCTAAAGTAATTAGTGAGACCCAGCGTCCAACTATTATTATGGCGCATAATAAGACCCTAGCGGCTCAGCTGTATGGTGAATTTAAGTCCTTTTTCCCCAATAACGCGGTTGAGTATTTTGTTAGTTATTATGACTATTACCAGCCTGAAGCTTATGTGGCGGCCAGTGATACTTTTATCGAAAAAGACAGTGCCATTAACGATCATATTGACCAAATGCGTCTGTCTGCTACCCGCGCCCTGCTTGAGCGCCGTGATGCGATTATTATCTCCTCGGTATCCTCAATCTATGGTCTAGGTGATCCAGAAAGTTATCTAAAAATGCTATTGCATATTGTGGTCGGCGATGTGGTCGATCGTAATGCGTTAATTAAGCGTTTGGTGGCTTTGCAATATACCCGTAACGAACTTGATTTTGAACGCGGTACTTATCGCCTGCGTGGTGAGTTATTGGATATCTATCCTGCTGAATCAGAGCAATTGGCTGTGCGTATCAGCATGTTTGATGATGAGGTGGAGAAGATAAGTTGGTTTGATCCATTAACCGGTAAAACGGTACGTAGCGTGCCGCGTATTACTATTTATCCTAAATCGCACTATGTGACCCCGCGTGAGAAGCTGGAAGCTGCGAGTAAAACCATTCGTGCTGAGCTTGAGGAGCGTCTGAAGTATTTTCGTGATAACGATAAACTAATTGAAGCTCAGCGTATCAAAGAGCGTACTCAGTATGATCTCGAGATGATCCAGCAGCTGGGTTATTGTAACGGCATTGAGAACTACTCACAGCATTTGTCTGGTCGTCCAGCAGGCGAGGCGCCGCCCACTT
This sequence comes from Psychrobacter sp., assembly GCA_020024075.1. GTDB lineage: Bacteria > Pseudomonadota > Gammaproteobacteria > Pseudomonadales > Moraxellaceae > Psychrobacter. The sequence continues at coordinate 1,079 of JAHHUJ010000206.1, read as the reverse complement.
TGTTTGACTATATTCCTCCTGATGCACTGCTATTCATCGATGAGTCTCACGTGACTGTGCCTCAAATCGGGGCGATGTATAAAGGCGACCGCTCGCGTAAAGAGAACTTGGTTAACTACGGTTTCCGCTTGCCAAGTGCCATGGACAACCGTCCTATGAAGTTTGAAGAGTGGGAGAAAATTAAACCGACCACAATTTTTGTTTCAGCCACGCCGGCGCAATATGAGCTGGAGCACAGTGAACAAATCGTTGAGCAGGTAGTACGCCCAACCGGTCTGATTGACCCAGAGATTGAAATACGCCCAGTGTTGACTCAGGTTGATGACGTGTTATCGGAGATTACCAAGCGCCGTGCCGTTAACGAGCGGGTATTAATTACCACGTTAACTAAGCGCATGGCTGAGGACTTGACGGATTATCTAAAAGAGTATGATGTTAAAGTGGCTTATCTGCATTCAGATATCGATACCGTAGAACGGATGCAGATTATCCATGAGCTACGTACAGGCGTGCATGATGTATTGGTGGGTATTAACCTGTTGCGTGAGGGCTTGGATATGCCTGAGGTGTCTCTGGTGGCAATCTTTGATGCGGATAAAGAGGGCTTCTTGCGCTCTGAGCGTTCATTGATTCAGACCATTGGCCGGGCCGCGCGTAACTTAAATGGTAAAGCTATTTTATACGCGGACAAAATCACACCGAGTATGGAGAAGGCGATTGAGGAAACTGAACGTCGCCGAGAGAAGCAGATTGCCTTTAATGAGGAGCATGGCATTATTCCTAAATCAGCTACGCGTAGCATTACCGATAAGATTGATACTGGTGAAGATGAAGAAGATCTAAATGACAATCAGGCCATTCCAACCAGTAGTGGCTTACCTGATGTGGATATTGAAATTCTACGTAGTCCAGACTTATTGGCAAAAGAAATCAATCGTTTGGAGAAGCAGATGAAGCAGCTGTCTCGTGAATTGAAGTTTGAGGAAGCGGCCAAAGTGCGGGATACTGTGCTTCAGCTTAGAACTTATATTGTTCAGTAGAATTCAGCTTTAACAGTACTAAAAGGCGTACCTATTAAA
>JAHHUJ010000205.1 GCA_020024075.1 Psychrobacter sp. | reverse complement strand
CTTCGCAGAAGGTAGCTATGACATCCCTACACTGCTACATTTTTTAGCAGATATGTTGGAATAACAAATGTCTTCTTTTTATTTTAAAAGCCACAATACGGATTTCACACTTTATCAAGGAGATTGTTTATCAGTACTTGATACTATCAATCGACCTATTAATATGGTTTTTGCTGATCCCCCTTATTTTTTATCAAACGACGGATTAACCATCAAAAACGGTAAAGTTCAGTCCGTTAACAAAGGTAAGTGGGATAAATTTACGACAGATGATGAAACCTATGATTTTACCTATGCATGGTTAGAAAAAACACGAGAGAAGATGGCAGATAATGCCACCATCTGGATCAGTGGCACACATCATAATATATTTACGTTAGGTACAATACTGCCCAAACTCGGATTTAAAATACTCAATGTCATTACATGGGAGAAAACAAATCCACCACCTAACTTCTCATGCCGCTTTTTTACACATTCTACTGAGTTTATCATCTGGGCAAGAAAGCACCCTAAAGTGCCACATTATTTCAACTATGATCTCATGAAAAAGCTTAATAACAATAAGCAGATGAAAGATGTTTGGCGCTTACCAGCAATCGCTAAATGGGAAAAAAGCTGTGGAAAACACCCAACACAGAAGCCATTACCTTTGTTAGCACAAATTATCTTAGCCTCTACGCAACAAGAAGATTTAATCCTAGACCCCTTTGCAGGATCGTCAACCACAGGTATAGCAGCGAATGTTTTAGGAAGGAACTTCATCGGTATAGAAAAGGAAGATGAGTTTCTAAACCTTAGTAAGAATAGGTATGAGGAGCTACAACAGGAGGGGCGGAAACAGTTTTTTAAGGAACATTTTAACCGTCTTTTGAATAAATCGATGTAGAGAGATTAATTAATTCATCTCGAAACCACAACTGCTGAACAGGAACCACCCCACGCACCGCATTACAAAAGAACATCGCCTCAAGTTGGCTTAAATCCTCATTGCGTAGGTAACGCAGCTTAGCAGGTACGCCAAGCTTTGCTAGCTTATCAATAATGACCTGACGCATAACCCCGCGCACCCCAGATTGCTCAATTGGCGGCGTATACCAAACGTCAGAATCTACTTCATTGCTTTTAGTAGAGAGCCTAGACTTTAAGCGATAAAAGAAGTTGCTCATCACCCCCTCTACCCAGTTGCCGTTCATATCTGCGACCAACCCTTCAGTAAGCTCAGGATTGTGCTGCTTATGACGCTGTAACTCACCGGCTATCATCACCCCATCCAGACGATTTAAGCTTTTTAGACCTGCCAAAGGCTGAGGCAAGCTAGCCAACTGTGACTGCAAACACTTGGCGATAATGGGCGGCTGCTGTAACACTTGCTGTCCTAACGACTGACCATCATCTAAGTGACCGCTCAACAACTGAGCCGTATACTCTGCAAGTGCTGCTGTCTGCATCACCCCTAGCCAAATTAAAGCCTCATTATCCACGGCCTGTGTTGAATAAGCATAGCCACGCAAACTCTGGGCAGGACGAGAAAGGATAACTTTAATCAGCCCGTCACCAATAGTAGCAGCAAACTGACGAATTTCGTTCCAGAGCTGCTGTTCAACCTTAGTAGAAATTGTTAACTGCAAAGCTTGGCAATGACCCATGATACGAGCCTGATGATAGGACTGCCAAAGCAGCTGCGCATTATGTACCCCCATAGTGCTAAAGAAGCCATCACCATAGGCCACCGCTCTAAGGTTAGGTACGATAATATCATTATGCAAGGGAGAGAGAGTTGAGGAAGAAGGCGCGGAGGATGTGAGGGCACTCATGCCGGCATCACTGAGTTGATACCACGTCATGGCATGAGACATTACCCTCTCCTTAATAACTGGTTAGTGGTTAATTTAACCTGTTGAATGAGCTTCGACCAATGATTAGCCGTTCTTATTCATAATAATCATACAGCTATAAAATTCACATTTGGCCAGCTCTACCTTAGTATCGTTGATGACTTTATCCTTAATAATTTTGCCAGATAAGATGCTTTGAACCAGCTCCTTGCCCTCATCTCCCATAAGCCCTGTCATCACTTTGTACACTTTTTTGGCATGTTCAACACTCATTTTCTTTTCACTATCTGAGTCATTGGGATTGGCATAATACCAGCCAAGCTCCAGATAATCTTGTGAGTCGATGATATCTAGATAAGGCTCATCACCTTTCATAAAACGATATTTCACCGCCATATTACTGGCATAATCTAGGCTTTTTTCATCAGTGACTGTGACTTTACCAAACTGTTTTTTTACTGCCTCCACATCCTCTAGGCTTAAATCCTGAGTTTTGGACGCTTTCCAGCTTTGTACATCATAGCTCACCGGCTTGCCTTCAGGCTTCTGGTTGACATTTGGGTCAACTCGGCTATCTGCCTCATGACTGGCCACAGCATCATTCTTAGACAGGGCTTCTTTTGAGGCTTCTGTCTCTGAAGAAGCCCCAACTGGAGTCGCGGTTTCATCGGCCTTGCTGCACCCTGTCAACAATAAACAGGTAGCTAACCCTATTGCACTTAGCTTTGAGAGCATTGAGCCTGTAGTAAATAGTTGGCTAGAGTTTTTGGACTTGCAGAAGATCATTCACGCACACCTTTTTACTTATTTTCTGGACCGTTACCCACCTCGGTAACTCTTCAATGAAGACTTCACAATAAAGCCTTCACTCTCTGTAAAAAATGAGTGTCTAGTTTATCCAAATCACTGCGCATTGCATAGTGGAAAAAACATGAAGCTCAAGACAAACCTTACAGACGACTCTCCCAAACATAGTGGGTTTGTTATACTCATCTTTTTATACTAAATTATAGGTAACAAACAGCTTGGATAACTGACTAAGCTCACTGTCTTTTAATTGAGCTTCAGTATCACCTTATGCTCGCCAACCCACTTTGTCTTAATAAGACAGCCAAAAAACACAGAGTACCTTATGAGTCAATCTAGCCCTCAGCACTTTATCGTTATCGGCAATCCCATTGCCCACAGCAAATCTCCTGAGATTCATCAGCAGTTTGCCACACAAGCGCAGTTACAGATTTGTTATAACCGCCAGTACTGCCCTAATGATACCGCTAGTTTTATCGCAGTGGTAGAGGCTTTTTTTAATGGGGGCGGTGTGGGCGCCAATGTCACTGTACCTTTTAAGCAAATAGCATACCAGTTATGTGCAGAGCGTGGCCAGCTTTCATCACACGCTCAAGTGGCAGGAGCAGTGAACACGCTTATGCTAAAAAAGGGGAAAATCTATGGCGATAACACCGATGGCCAAGGGCTAGTCAACCATCTGCTCAGTCTAGGCTGGCCACTTAAAGGCGCTAAAGTTGCGATATTGGGCGCTGGCGGGGCATCACGCGGTGTGGCTCTGCCCCTTATTGAGGCAGGCATTAAGCAGCTTACCATTGCCAATCGCACTGTGAGCAAGGCCCAAGCCTTGATTGAGCAACTATGTACAGCCAGCCCAATTATTGATGCTATTGATCCTGATTACTGCGCTTTAGAACTGCTAGAAGGTGATTTTGACATCATTATCAATGCCACCTCAATCGGCTTATCAGGGGATAGGCTACCTCTTAAAGACAGTCTCACTTGCCACTATGCGTACGATATGATGTATGGCCGTGAGTTGCCGTTTTTGTCTCATTTTACCAATAAAGGAGCCAAAGTTTCATCAGGCTATGGTATGCTCATTGGACAAGCGGCGTTAAGCTTTAAGCTGTGGACCGGAGCTAGCGTTGACCCCAGTTTACTGCTCCACAATCAATAATGATTCAATAATGGGTCAGTAATGATTCAATAATAGTTCAACAATAGCCAATAATGGGTCAGTAATGGACCAATAATGGGT
>JAHHUJ010000204.1 GCA_020024075.1 Psychrobacter sp. | reverse complement strand
AAGCGGCGTATTATATCAATTAGTACGTATGATATCAATGCTTAATCACAAAAGTCTTTTTTTAGAGATATTAACTAAAGGTATTAATTAAACGCTTTAAAGCTTCTATTAGTTAATTTTTTTTGCTATTGCTCTTTTTTTGATAAGCCAATTGCTGCTCTTCTGCTTTAACAACGTAAGTTTTAGCTAATTTATCATGCAAGCTGCGACGCTGTTTATCAAACAACATAACGGTAAAATCTGCAATAAGAATAATTAACCCTATAAACGATAAGCCATACGCTAGGTTAGTTAAGACCGTACGAATCAATATAATATTAGTCGCACTGGGTACTTTATGGGTGTTCACATCTAAAATACGCACACCCATGATAAGCTTACCTAAACTTTGCCCCCGTTTTATTAGCATAACGATTTGCACGACTAGAAGCGCCATTAACATAAGTCCAGACAGGCTGACTAGATGCTGTGGTAGCGATTCCATTAATGCCGACATAGCCGTAAAATTGCCTCTAGCAGCGGCTAGTGACTCAAAATTGTAATCTAAAGCAGCATATAAAGGTATAAAACAAGCAAGCGCTATAATTTGATCCACTAATACCGCTGAGATACGTGACCCAACACTGGCCAACTGATTGTTACCCACTTTTTTAGCGGCAAGCATGTCTTTAGCATTGTCGCTAAAGCTTGGTGCTGGGGTATTAGGTTTATTTGAGGACGGTGTTGATGGTATGGTCGGTGTCTTTCCATACAACCTATCCACACTGGTACGTTCGCCTGTAGCGCTGCTAGCCTCCGAAGTTGTTTTGCTTAGTGTTACGCCCTGACTAGGTGGTGATGACGGCATATAATAAAGCGTCTCCTTGGTCATGATGCCCACACGTTGCCAATTATCCATACCTTCGTGCCACATTAAATCATTCAAACTCACCTCACCTGAGGCTAACATTTTATTGAGTTGATCTAACTCATAGGGACCTGCTTGTACATTATTGCGTGCTAAATAAACTTGTAGGTTAGACATAACAGTATGATGACCTTTTATCTTAATATAACTGGCATAAGTTATCTTCAATCTCGACAATACAAAACTGCATTATAAACGTTGTATTGTAAATATTGTATTTTAAGCGAATTGCGTGGCAGTATTATAACAAAATTTGAAGGTAAAAAAGCGGTGGTAATTTTTGCTAGACTATATAACTATAGCATGCACAAATTACCACCGCTTCATAGGCTCTAAAATATAGGCTCTAAAATCACAATTAGACGATTTATAACAACCTAAAATGACAGATATAAAAGCTTATTTTTGATGCTCAGGCGTAACATCCGATACAAAGAACCAAGTATCAAGCACTGAATCTGGGTTTAAAGATACCGAATCAATGCCTTGCTCCATCAACCAAGATGCCAAATCAGGATGATCTGATGGACCTTGACCACAAATGCCAACATACTTGCCTTGTTTACGGCATTCTTGAATGGCCATAGTTAAAAGCTTTTTGACTGCAGGATCACGTTCATCGAATAGATGCGACACAATCCCTGAATCACGGTCTAGACCAAGCGTTAACTGGGTTAAATCATTTGAACCAATAGAGAAACCATCAAAATATTGTAAGAACTCATCCGCCAATAGTGCATTGGTTGGTAACTCACACATCATAATAAGCTCTAGACTATTCTCGCCACGTTTTAAACCATTTTTCTCTAGTAGTTCGACAACTTGACGGGCTTCCTCTGTTGTACGTACAAAAGGAATCATAATCTTAACGTTGGTCAATCCCATCTCATTACGCACACGCTTCAATGCACGGCACTCAAGCTCGAAACAGTCTCTAAAGTTGTCAGAGACGTAACGACTGGCTCCGCGGAAGCCAAGCATTGGATTCTCCTCAGACGGCTCATACAACTTACCACCGATAAGATTTGCATATTCATTCGATTTAAAGTCTGACATGCGCACGATAACTGGCTTGTCTCTAAAGGCAACCGCTAAAGTTGAAATACCTTCTACCAGCTTATCTACATAAAAATCAACAGGTGAGGCATAACCGGCAATACGCTCATTAATCGCTTGCGTGATTTCGCGAGGCAGCGTATTCATGTTAAGCAAAGCTTTAGGATGCACACCAATCATGCGGTTAATAATGAATTCTAAACGTGCAAGACCAATACCTTCATTAGGTATTTGCGCAAAAGTAAAGGCGCGGTCTGGGTTAGCGACGTTCATCATGATTTTAAAACCAATCTCTGGCATTGCATCAATTGAGTTGCTGTGCATCCCAAAATCTAGAATACCTTCATAGATAAAACCAGTATCCCCCTCAGCACAAGAAGCAGTAACTGCCATACCATCAGTTAATAGCTCGGTTGCGTTACCACAACCTACAATAGCAGGGACGCCAAGCTCACGAGCAATAATCGCAGCGTGACACGTACGGCCACCGCGATTAGTAATGATAGCAGAAGCACGTTTCATGACTGGCTCCCAATCAGGGTCTGTCATATCAGATACTAGAACATCACCGTCTTCGACTTTGTCCATTTCGCTAAGGTCATTAACAACACGTACCTTGCCTGCACCAATACGTTGACCGATAGAGCGACCCTCACAAACTATCTTTGCGTTAGCGCTACTAATAGTATAGCTTTCCATGACATTTCGATCTTCACGGCTTTTTACGGTCTCAGGACGGGCTTGAACAATAAATATCTCGCCTGTATCACCATCTTTTGCCCACTCGATATCCATCGGTTGACCATAATGTTTTTCAATCACTAAGGCTTGTTTGGCAAGTTCTGTTAACTCATCTGTAGTCAATGAGAACTGATTACGCTCTTTTTTATCAACGTCTACTTCTCTCACTGATTTTGCCGTACTGCCTTCATCGCCATATATCATTTTGCGATGTTTGCTACCTAGATTACGGCGGACTACGGCAGGTCTGCCCTCTGCCAACAATGCTTTAGATAAGTAGAATTCATCAGGGTTCACCGCACCCTGTACAACCATCTCACCCAAACCGTAGCTTGAGGTGATAAAGACCACTTCATCAAAGCCACTTTCTGTATCTAGCGTAAACATAACGCCCGCAGCACCAGTCTCAGAGCGTACCATGCGCTGAACACCTGCTGACAGTGCGACGCCAGCATGCTCAAAGCCTTGATGTACGCGGTAAGAGATGGCACGGTCGTTATAAAGAGATGAAAATGCTTCTTTAATAGCAATAAGAACGTTATCAATGCCACGAATATTTAGGTAAGTTTCTTGCTGACCTGCAAATGATGCATCTGGCAAATCTTCTGCCGTTGCTGATGAGCGCACGGCAACCGCAATATCATCACCGCCACTCATAATTTCAAATTGCTTACGAATAGCTGCCTCTAAATCTTGAGGTAATTCTTGCTCAATAATCCAACCGCGTATTTTTTTGCCAGTTTCAGCCAGTTTGACCACATCGTTAACGTCCAAGCGGTTTAACTCATCGTTAATCTTATTAAGTAGACCAGTTTCTGTTAAAAACTGATTGAAGGCATCAGAGGTTGTCGCAAATCCACCTGGGACGCTCACGCCAAGCTCAGACAGATGACCGATCATTTCACCCAATGATGCGTTTTTTCCACCGACTTTTTCAACATCATCTTTACCTAGCTTATCTAGCGTGATGACGTGCGTGATATTTGTTGCTGACATGGTATAACTCCAAGAAATAAGGGTATTTTGCAAAATTATAACGCTAAAATACCTCGTTATGAAACCATAATTTGTAAAATAACTCAAAAAAAAGTGTTGAAGCTGTATTCTCGTTTAAAAATAGCTTTTAAATAGGCGATAAGGTTGAGTATTTTTGCCTTAATTTTTATTAAGTTGCAACTGTTCGCATTAGAAAATAATTGAGGAGTGC
>JAHHUJ010000203.1 GCA_020024075.1 Psychrobacter sp. | reverse complement strand
AAGCACCCTACTTTATTGTATTATTTACAAACATATAGAACGCCTATATTTATTTGAGGAAATTTTATGACAACAATCGCAAAAGATACTGCCGTACGCTTTAACTATATCCTAAAAGACGAAAGTGGCAACGTTATCGATCAGTCACAAGGTGAGCCACTAGCTTATCTACATGGTCATAACAACATCATTCCAGGTCTTGAAAAAGAGCTAGAAGGCAAGTCTGCTGGCGATTCACTAACAGCGGTTATCGAGCCAGCTGATGCTTATGGTGAATATCAAGAGCAAGCCGTACAACAAGTACCTCGCGCTAATTTCCAAGGCGTTGACAACATTCAACCTGGTATGCAGTTCCAGTCTGAAGCTGAAGGTCAAGTTATGCTAGTAACTGTTACTGAAGTTAACGATGACACAGTAACTGTCGATGCTAACCACCCACTAGCAGGCAAAAAACTAAGCTTTGACGTAGAAATCGTTGAAGTACGTGCTGCTACTGAAGACGAACTAAACCATGGCCACGTTCATGGCGTAGGTGGTGTACAGCACTAATAGCTGCATAGAGCAGTTAACTTGATATCTTTGGACTTATAACTCCTAATATCAACGAAAAAGAGCCATTCACAAACAGTGAGTGGCTCTTTTTTTATGCTTTTCTAATGAACATATCCGATATTCGCTGTATTAATATCTTAGAGGTCTTAGGTAATGTATCAGAAAATATTTCAGATAATATCTTGGATAGTTTTAGAAAATAACTCGATCGTTACTTATCTGATGGCTGAGTGCTGTCTAGAAGTAATGGCTGCTCAGTATCAGTGGTGTCGTCAGTAGAGTCATCAATAAAGTCGTCGATAAAGTCATCAATAGAATCACCACTATCAGCAATCTGTTGCTCCTCATTTTCTGCAGCTTTCTCTGTCTTCTCACGATAGACGCGGCGTTCTGGGAAAAACACGCTAAAAGTAGACCCTTTATTCTCATCGGATTCGACCTTTAATTTGGCGCCATGTTGATACAGCACATGCTTTACAATAGCCAATCCTAACCCGGTGCCACCAGTGCTTCTACTGCGCCCACTATCGACTCTATAAAAGCGCTCAGTAAGACGCTCAAGATGCTCAGGCGCAATGCCAATACCATTGTCTTGCACTGAGAATAGACACCCCTCTTTCACCTCTTGCCATGCAATGCTAACTATGCCCCCTTTGGGTGTATACTTTATGGCATTGGTGACTAGGTTTAATAAGGCACTATTTAGATAGCTGTAAGAGCCATAAACGTCTAACTGAGAATCAATATGCAACTCAATTAGGTGACCATAATCCCGGTTGTAGGCTTGGGCATCATCAAAGATACTGGTCATCAGCTTGGGCATATCTACCCGCTCAGTACTAATAGACTCTTCGTTTTCGAGACGAGACAACAGTAATAAATCATTAATAATATGATTCATACGCTGGGTTTGCTGGGTCATTAGCTTAAAGCCACGCTGCCACTTAGGATCCAGATCCGGCTGGTCAGAGAAAGTCTCAATATAACCCATCAATACAGTTAATGGAGTACGTAGCTCATGTGACACATTAGCCACGAAGTCTTTGCGCATCTGCTCTAAATGCTGTAGTCGGGTCACATCATAAATAATGAGCAGCTTTTCATTACCAAAATGAGTCACCTCACATTGCAAAAACCTTCCATAATCTCGCCAAGAGCGCATTCGCACCCCGTCATTAGGAGAGATAGCATTGCTATAATAATCAACAAACTCAGGGACGTTAATTAGGTCCAATATGCTGCGACCCTGATCCTCTGAACGCAAATCTAATAAGGTTTCAGCAGCCTGATTCCACCACTCCAAGGTATCCTCTTTATCAAGCAAGATAACGGCATCTTGTAGAGCCAGTAATGAGCTACGAATCTTTTTGATTAGCCCCATCATTTTTTGATGAGTCATTAGTTCTTGTTTTTTGCTGTCGTAAAGCTTATTGGCCATGAAGGTCAGGCTACCAGACAGCTCGGGAGGTGGTAAGGTTAAAGACTTACTCATCCAGCCATAGAACTGCTGCACCGCAAATAGTCGCCAGATATTATAAAGCAACAACGCCAAGATGATGCCCCAAGGCACCGAATCGATAATATAGTACCCAAAGGCAGTACCCAGCAGGATTAAAGTGACCAACCATTTAAAGTCTGACCATAGCAAAGCAGACCGAGGGTTCTCACTACTGGAGATAGGCTGTGTCTTAGGAGGGCTCATGACAATCTCAGTTCAAAGATAAAAAACAACATATTTAGCAGTACAGCCCTCAACACCCTGTAAATTTAGTCCTTATTATAGAACCAATTATAAGACTAAAAAGTTTGACCAACAAATCATGCTATTTGGATAAAAGAGCCACTTAGCCATTCACTTGGGTAGAGAATCGATAGCCTGTGCCACGTACCGTTTGGATAAATTTGGCATAGTCATAAGGCTCGAGAACCTTACGTAAGCGTCGAATGTGGACATCAATGGTCCGATCTTCTACATACACATTACCACCCCATACCTGATCTAACAACTGAGTGCGAGTATAGGCACGCTCTGGGTGACTCATAAAGAACGCCAACAAACGATATTCCGTCGGTCCTATTTCAACCGGTATGCCATTAGCTGATAAACGCTGACTCACAGGGTCTAGACTTAACCCTTGTGCTTCAATAGGCTTATCACCCGATAAAGCACTGCTACGGCGTAGTACTGCTTTGATTCGCGACACCAGCTCACGGGTAGAAAATGGCTTAGTAATATAGTCATCGGCACCCGCATCTAACCCTTGTACTTTATTATCCTCTTCGCCTCGCGCCGTAAGCATAATAATGGGCACCTCTGACAGCATCTCATCTTTTTTTAGACGACGACACAAATCTATACCCGACTGATTACCTGGTAACATCCAGTCTAATAAAATCAGAGCAGGTCGATGATCGACCACTTGGTTATGGGCCTCATTGACATCTTCAGCCTGCAGACATTCAAATCCTGCCATCTCTAACGTGGTAACTATCATTTCACGGATAGCTGGTTCATCTTCTACAACCAATATGGTTTCAGTATTCATCTTATCTATTGTCCTATAGTTTACATGTCTGATATTGATCACGTTAGTGCTAATACAGTATCAGTACCCTGTAATTTGGCTCATAAAATTATGACCGTTATATTACAGCTTATAATTATGACAATTAGATGACAAGTGAGTAATTTATTAGACTCAGCTATTGGACTAAGTTATTATTTAGGTCAAAAACTTAGTTCTAAACTGTACCAAATAACCTTCCTAAGTAGCAATCCTAAATGGCAGTCTTAATCGATTTCTAAAATCTTAATCAACTTCTAATATAAAGTTTAGCGGGCCATCGTTGTCTGCTCTAACCAACATATTAGCACCAAACTCACCGGTTGCTACTTTTTTATATTGCTGTTTTGCATAAGCCACCATCTGCTCAAATAGCTCACTGGCCTGCACCGGTGCCATTGCCCCACCAAAATCTGGACGGCGACCCTTATCTGTTTTGGCCATTAACGTAAACTGGGAAACCAGGAGCAATCCTCCCTCTACTTGCTGCACATTTTTATCAAGCTTGCCTGCTTCATTATCAAAAATACGATAAGTCAAGATTTTATTGACCATCTTTTTGGCAATTTCAAAATCATCTTCAGGACCCAAGCCAATATAAGCCAAAATGCCTTGCTCAATCTCACCCACAGTCTGACCTTCAACGGTCACACTAGCGGCACTTACTCTCTGAATTAAGGCTTTCATATTAATACCTCAATACCTTTTGCATATTAATTCCTCAATACCAAGCTTGCACTGTTAACGTTGTTGCATACGGTTTATGATAAACTAATTACCTATTAATTTTAGTTACTTTGAAAT
>JAHHUJ010000202.1 GCA_020024075.1 Psychrobacter sp. | reverse complement strand
CCTAATGTAAGGTTAATACCATTTAATTATTATGATTTTTTAGAGCTTAATTGAGCTTAGCAAAGTTGATTTAACCCCAAACTTAGCTAAGTATTTTAAAACAAGTACTCTAAAATATGCTGAGTCAGTAAGTATAATAGCCACAATTTATCACAACTAAATTAAATTTGTTTTTTTGGTTGGTTAAAATTGCATTTGCAGAGACACAACTTAAACGTTAGTCTTTCGCTAATAGAACTACTATAGCAAGTTAATATGGATAAGAGAGCAGCAATGCCGAATTTAGATGCCACCTTGTTGTTAGCTAAGCAGCCAGCTGACAATCAGTTTTCTCCTTATGGTCATTTCTTTGACAGCAGATGCGGTGGTCGAAAGCTACCTTTCCGCTATTCTAAACTTGCGTGTGGATTATCAGTATGCTTGATGGCTCAAGCGTTAATGACAACAGCCGCTCATGCTCTTGAGCCAACTAAGCCTGAAGGTCTGACCAATGCCAATCAATCGTATGATCCCAATTTAGGTAAGTCTCAAATACAGTCTCAAGAGGAATTAGAAGAGGCACTTATTGCCCTTAAATTAAAAAAAGCAGTCGAGCAGGGGATGATTGATCCCAGTGTGCTTGAAGATTACCAACGCGAAACGCTACATTCTCCTGTGCCCCGCCCCGAAACGCAGCGTCAAGCTGACAGTGTGATTGGCAGCCAAACCCCACCGGCTCGTGAAGAGAATGAGAGCAGTGAAGCTATTTTTGAGAGAGTCTTCTCTGATAGTAGCCTTCAAACCAATGACAATGCCAGTAATGGTCTGGCCAATGCACCCGTTATGCAATCACCACAGCAAATTGAACAGGCCTTATCACAAATTACTCCTCAGGTTTCTCGCGACTTTAATAAGCCTGTGGCTCGTTTAGATGCCACTCAGCCTCCTTTAGGCTTTAACACTGACTTAGATGCCTCAGCGCAGATTAATCCTTCTAATAAAAAAACTTTGGGCATAACCGATGAGGGAGCCACGGAGGAGCAGTTAGAGGGAACTAAGCCGGTATATGAGGCGAAGGACGTTACGGTTAATCCTGATAGCGAAGAGGCAAAGGCGGCGGAGAATGCTGCGCATCAAGCGGTAAAAAACACGACTATCGGTAAAGTAGATAATAAAGCAAAAAACTCTAATGCAAAAAGCGCCGATGAAATGGTGGCTGAGGCACAACAAAACGAAAATGGTGCTACAGAAGCTGGTATTAATCCAGAGGATTATTTACCTGAGTATCAACACGATCCTAATCATGATTTAACGGCTACCATTGTGGAAGATCCGTATCAAGATGAGGAGGATTCTGAAGCTAAGCCTGGCTTCATTAAAGGCCTTTATAACCGTTTCTTTAATGATGGTTCTACCGCATTGCCAAAATTTAAGGCCAAAATTTATTTACAGGACCAGCCATATACAGGCGTGGCTGCGCCACGACTGGTTAGAGTTAGTAAAGAAACTCAACCTGCCACAAACATTAAAGCGGCAATGGAAAACATTACCGTTGAATCCATCTCAGATTTTACAGCGGTTACGCCAAAGCTACATCAAGCAGCTTTAAATGCAGCTCAAGCCGTGGGTTATTATGACATTGAGCTAAGTTTTAAGCGTGTTAAGTCTGATGAGGTAGCAGTGATCATCGAACATTTAGGTGATCCTGTGAAAGTTAATACTTTTCCCATTATTGATATTCGGGGCGAAGGTGAAGATCTGGCAGAGTTTAAAGCCATTCAAGAAGAGTCGCCGCTTAAAGAAGGTGAGATTTTTAACCACGGTGAATACAAACAAACCAAACAAAGAATCGAAACCACAAAAGATCAATTTGGTTTTTTTGATGGCCAATGGCTGAATAAGTCAGTAGATGTTATCTTACCTGATAACACCGCAGATGTTGATTTGGTTTACGATACTGGGGAGCGTTATCACTTTGACAAAGTGGTGTTTTTCACTGTTGATAAAGAGACCGGTCAGCTAACCACAGATCCAGACAAATTGCCTGTTAAAGCAGAGCTACTGCATCAATTACACAGGTTTGAGGTTGGTGATGACTTCTATGCTCCAGAAGTTACAAGGTTTACCAATGACTTATCTGCCACGCGCTACTTTAACTCAGTAAACGTTGAGACCGTTAGACCCAATACCAGCGGGGCTACCTTGGGCTTTGAAAATGATGGTGACGAAGATATCCTAACAGACGGTGATGACCCTCAACTAAATGAGCAAGCTAATGACCAAAATTCAGGCGGTATACAGGTTGATGAAAATGGTCAGCCGTTAGATGTCCAAGCTATGGATGACTATGCTTGGGATGAGGAATTTGCCCCTATTGAATACACAGTGGATCAAGAGACCTCAGCTAAGCTTGAGAATATCAGTGCAAAAGCTCAGCGGTTATCTAGATTGCCAGATGATAGGGTTTTAGATGAAACTGAAGAGAAGGCAAAAAGCTTATTGGGCAAAATCTCCAATGCCGTCAGTGATGTAGTGCAGCAAATTTTCCCCGATGAAAAAGACCCTTATGCCGATACCAGTGCCTTGCCTGATGATCTAAGTAAGACAGTGTTGGCAAATCGTAAGACCCCACAAGATGTGGCACAAAGTAAGTCAGTACCCCTTTATGTCTTCGTTACCGCAGATAAGCCTAGAGATGTAGATTTAGGTATTGGTTATGGTACGGATACTGGAGTACGAGCTGTGGCGCGTATGGAGCATAACTTGATTAATCGTGATGGTTATCAAGCGGGTATTAGTGTTGGGGCCTCTAAGATTAATAAGTCAGTCAGCCTTCAAGCCAGACGACCTTGGAAACATCCTTTAGATGATACGCTCAATGCCAACATTAGTTATGAGCAAGAAACCATCAACCAAGGTGAGGGTAACTTAGATTTAGAAACCAATACCATTAAAGGCGGCTTGACACGCAATATTCGTAATGAAGGGGGCTGGAATAAAACTTATTCTGCACGCTATCGCCAAGATGAGTTAGAAAGTGGTGTGACTGGTCCTGATCGCGAAAACTTACCGGTTCCTTTTAACCGAGACGGGGCGCAGTTCGATCAAGAAGCTTTTTTACTTGGTTATCAGATAGACAAGACCGTTACCGACAATGCCACTAACCCTACCAAAGGTTGGCGTCAATACTACTCTATTGAAGCAGGCTCTGACAGTGTGTTATCAGATACAGATATGGCCATTGCTAGAGCAGGTGTGAGCGGGGTATATAGCTTTGGTGAACAAAATAAACACCAAGTGGTAGCTAGCCTAGATGGTGGCTATATTTGGGCCAAAGATTTTGAGGATGTGCCTTATAAGCTTCGCTTCTTCGCTGGGGGCGATCGCAGTATCCGTGGTTATGATTACAATAGTTTGTCAGCCATCGAAAAAGGATATCTAGTAGGCGGTCAAGTGTTGGCCGTCGGTAGTACTGAGTACAACTATGAATTTAAGCCTGGATTAAGAGGGGCAGTGTTTGCTGATGTGGGTAATGCCTATGATACTAACTTTGAAGCTGAGACTAAGCTGGGTTTAGGCTTTGGGGTGCGTTGGGCTTCACCGGTAGGCATGGTCCGAGTTGATTTGGCAGCAGGGGTTCTAGAAGACAGTATCCCTGTGCGACTACACTTCTTTATTGGGTCGCCCTTACAGTAACCCCCTGAACAGTAACCCCCTGATTGAAGTAAATGATCGAGGGAAATAAAAGCGGCTTATGATGTTGCCGTTATATTGAATATCATTTACTATGACTCGACTTTGATTCTCTTGTGAAAACAGGCCATTCTAATCCTAAATATGAGAAGTTATCATTAAGTTTAATAGGGGTTAATCGCTAATAAAGTAAACAGTTTTAATTATCAGCGATTAACCCTGACCTCACTATTAAGCTTTATGTTACCCTCCCTTATTGATAACAAGTTACTTACTCCATGATCACTTCGCAAACCCCTGAGCCTAATCCAAAAAAAGACCCAACTCAGCG
>JAHHUJ010000201.1 GCA_020024075.1 Psychrobacter sp. | reverse complement strand
AAATTGCAGAATAGTTATGTTTGATAATTGTTTACCAACTCTAGATTTATAATAGCGTGGAAAAAAGTAACTTAAATTTAAAAAAAAGCCAGCATAAGCTGGCTTTTAAATACAACATCAAGAGTCAGTATTATTGCGCAGAAGCACCCACTAAGTGAACTTTTGCACGCTCTTCTTTGGCAATACCCGCATAGTATTCACGTAAGATTTTTAACACCTCTGGACGGCTGAAGTTATCAGGCACTTCTTGGTCTTCCGATAGTGCTTTACGCAGCTTAGTACCTGATACCTTGACATGGTGCTCACTATCATGTGGGCAAGTCTTGGTAGAGGCCATTGCTTGACAAGCGTTACACCAGAAGGTCCAGTCTATCTTAAGTGGCTTAGTTTGCATCGCATCTTTATCAATGGTGTCAAAGATGGCTTGCGCGTCAAATGGACCATAATAATCGCCAACACCGGCATGATCACGACCGACAATCAGATGGCTACAACCATAGTTCTGACGGAACAGTGCGTGCAGTAGAGCTTCACGAGGGCCAGCATAACGCATATCTAGCGGATAGCCTGCCTGAATGACGGTGTCTTTTTTGAAGTAGTTATCAATTAAAGTTTTGATCGCTTCTTGACGTACTTCAGCAGGGATATCACCAGGCTTTAAAGCGCCCAATAATGAGTGAATCAATACCCCATCGCATATCTCGATAGCAATCTTGGCTAAGTATTCGTGTGAACGGTGCATCGGATTACGCGTCTGGAACGCAGCAACTGTCTGCCAGTTCTTTTGTTCAAATAAAGCCCGAGTCTCAGCAGGTGTCTTATAAATCTCAGGGTATAAAGTTGGGAACTCGCCTTGACTAAATACTTTAACGCTACCAGCAACGTTAACCTCGCCTTGTTCCATGACTTGTTTTACACCAGGATGCTCTTCGTCCGTGGTGGTGAATACTTGTTGACATTCATGAGCTTTATCAATGGTATAGGTTTCTTCAACGGTGATAACTCCCATGATTTCGCCATCTTCAGCCACTAATGCTACTTCATCACCAGCTGACAGCTTGTCTGCTTGCTCTTGACTGGTCGATAAGGTGATAGGAATGGGCCAGAATAACCCTTTATTATCACCGGTTTTCAGAGTCATCTCATCGACCACACCCTGCCAATCCGCTTGATTCATAAAGCCATCTAGTGGAGTGAAGCCACCAATGCCTAGCATAATTAAGTCACCACGCTCGCGTGAGCTTAGGGTGATTTGTGGTAAGTTTTTGGCATTTTCCAAGGCTTGCTTTAGCGCTTCACCCTCTAATAATAATGGCTTTAACTCATCGCTACCATGTGGCGGTACAATGCTGGTCTTGCCAAGGCGTTTTACAATCGTTTGCTCAGTCATATTTAAATCCAGTTGGTTTGATTCCAGTTGCTTGAACTAAAGTTAAGTTGGTTCAATTAAAGATAAGTGGATGCTGAAATTAGGTCTAAATCAAACCCTTACATCCCTTTATGAATTGTGATGACAGTAGACTAACGAAATTTGCTTATTCTTATCTATGCTGTGTTTGTATATACATATGACAGATATGAATTTATAAAAATCTTGGGGCATGGTTAGTATAGCTACATGATTTTTTGTTACCTAAGGGCATATTAACTATGTATAAGTACACTCATGCCGACCAAGCCATGGTTGATGAGCGGGTCGAGCAGTTTCGCGATCAGACCCGCCGCTTCTTAGCCGGAGAGCTACCTGAAGAGCAATATTTGCCGCTACGCCTTCAAAACGGCCTGTATATTCAGCGCCATGCGCCAATGCTACGTATTGCTGTGCCTTACGGATTATTGGCAAGCTATCAAGTGCGTAAATTGGCTGAAATTACCCGCAAATATGACCGCGGATTTGGTCACTTCACAACCCGTACCAACTTACAGTTAAACTGGCCCAAACTTGAGGAAGTGCCTGACATCCTAGCGGAATTGGCCTCAGTACAGATGCATGCCATTCAAACCTCAGGCAATTGTATCCGTAACACCACAACTGACCCTTATGCCGGTGTCAATGCCAATGAGGTTGAAGACCCTCGCCCTTATTGTGAAATTATTCGTCAGTGGTCAACCTTCCACCCTGAGTTTGCTTTTTTGCCTCGTAAATTCAAAATTGCAGTGATAGGTAGCCCTGAAGACCGTGCAGCGACTCAAGTACATGATATTGGTCTGCATCTGCTAAAGAATGATGAAGGTGAAATTGGCTTTGAAGTCATCGTTGGTGGTGGTCTTGGCCGTACACCTATCATTGGTAAAACCATTCGCGAGTTTCTACCACGTCAGCACCTATTAAGCTATCTAGATGCCATCTTGCGTGTCTATAACTTACATGGCCGCCGCGATAACAAATACAAAGCACGCATCAAGATCTTAGTTGAGAGCATGGGTGCTAGAGAATTTACTAAGCTGGTCGAAAAAGAGTGGGAAACCTTCACCAAAGATGGCGAGTTAACTTTGACCGAAGATAACTTTGATACCGCAAAAAGCTATTTCCCAGAGTTTGATTATGAAGTAATCTATGAGCTAGCCTGCAAATCACAGCTGAGCAATCAGTTTGAAAACAAAGCCTTCGCTGATTGGTATGCACGCAATACTGTACCGCACAAAGTGGCTGGCTACCGTGCAGTTGTCGTCTCTTTAAAGGCCGGCTTGGTCGATGACAAATACGTGCCTGCTGGTGACGTGACCCATGAACAATTAGATCGCCTAGCAGATCTAGCTGATCAGTACAGCTTCGGTGAGATTCGGGGTACTCATCAACAAAATTTAGTGTTTGCTGATGTAAAACAAACTGATTTGTATGCTCTATGGGAAGCCTTAACTGCAATAGATCTGGCACGTCCAAACATCGGTACGTTGACGGACATGATTGTGTGCCCAGGCTTTGACTTATGTGCGCTCGCGAACGCCACCACTTTTAACATCGCTGAACAAATTGAAAAGCATTTTGATGACTTAGATTATCTATATGACTTAGGCGATATTCAGCTCAATATGTCTGGCTGTATGAATGCTTGTGCACACCATCATGTGGGCGATATCGGTATCTTAGGTGTCGATAAAAAAGGCGAGCACTGGTATCAAATCAGCTTGGGCGGCAGCTCCAAATCAGATACTCGTCTAGGCAATATCTTAGGCCGCTCAGTGCCCACAGAAGAAGTGGCACCAACGCTACAAAAAGTATTAGACGTCTATACACAGCAGCGTCATATCGAGGGTGATAACCCAGAGCCGTTCGCTGACTTCGTACAACGTGTGGGTATCACCCCATTTAAGGAGGCCGTATATGGGTAATCACAGCATTTTAGACGCTAAAGCAAAGAACATTACCGCTGAGGACAGCTGGTATGCCCTACTTACCTCTGAATTGCCAGATGGCGTTGCTGCTAAGACCCTTCATTTAAGCGAGCTGCTGCATAAGTCAGAGCGTCTAGATGTCATCTTGCCGTTATCTGATGTTTTATCACCGCAGGGCTTGTTGACTGAGGTGTTGGCATTAATTGCTAATCATACCAGTCGAGTAGGCTTATGGGCCGATACCAGCATCTCAACTGAGCAGTTAGATGAGCTTTTGGCGGCCTGCCAAGACAGCGATCGCCCTTTATTAAATACCTTAGATCTCATTGTGCTATATCAACCTGGATTCGCTGATGGCCGTAGCTTTAGCCAAGCACGTCACTTACGCCAAAAAGGCTTTACAGGTGAAATCCGCATTACAGGTCACTTCGGTCGTGACCAGATTGTGTATTTACAGCGTGCCGGAGTTGATAGTTTCGTGATTGGTGAAGAGAACCTAACCGATGATATTCAAGCGGCTTTCTCGGCCCTACCCTCCTCTTATGATGGAAGCGTGTCTAGCCAGCTGCCTATGTTTAGAAAGCAAGCTTAGGGTTTAGAAAGCAAGCTTAGGGTTTAAAAAAGCCAACTTAATTATTCAACTTTTAGAACCTTTGTGTTTTAGATGATTTTTA
>JAHHUJ010000200.1 GCA_020024075.1 Psychrobacter sp. | reverse complement strand
AGCTCTGGTTTAACCACAATCAATAGCATCTATACTTTGAAGCAGACCTTCATCTAAAAATTTAGAGTACAGCTATTCTAAACCATATGGCACCTTAAAATCTATTCAAAGTTTCTTCAAATTGAGGGCGCTCAACCGTACCCACTTGCTGTACTTGTAACTTGCCGTCAACGAAATACAGTAAGGCAGGAGGCCCAAATAAGCTTAACTCGGACAAAATACGTGCCGATTCTTCATTAGTTTCGGTCACATCTAATCTGACTAATTGCCACTGCTGCATCGCAGCGGGTCGATTGGTAAATAAGGTTTTGTCCATAATACGGCACTCAACACACCATTCAGCCGTGACATCAACCAGTACTTTGGGGTTTTGTTCAACAATAGGAATAAGCTCATCTAAAGTATAGATATGCTTATCGCTGCTCTGAATGCCCGTCGTCGCCTCAGATGAGCCTAGCGTTTGCGAGTTGGCACTAAGTAATGCTGTGTTGGGCTGAGCGAATACAGCCAAAGGTTGCCATGAATCCTTACTACCTGCGGCGGCGCCTACCAATGTCAAAGCAGCCCAACCGCCTAATAAAAGGGCTAATGGCTTAGTAAATAATTGCCCGCGGCCACTCCAACTCCAAACCCATACCGCTACCACCATGAACCACATCGCCCACAACATCAACATGATAGGGCTTACCATGACACGTTCAACCAGTAGCAGTGCCACCGCAAATAATAATAAAGCAAACCCTTGCTTAACCCAGTTCATCCACTCACCCGCTTTTGGCATTAAGTTGCCCTGGCTTGCACCAAGTAGCATGAGCGGCGCGGATAATCCAAAACCTAACATAAATAAAGCGGCAAAGCCCAATAGCGGATTGCCAATAGTTGAGACAGCCAATAAGGCACCAAACAAAGGAGCAGACACACAAGGAGAGACCACAAGCGCTGAGAGTAACCCAGCAATGAAACTACCAAAAGTACTGCCCAGATACTTATCCCCTGCTTGACTCAAAGATTGAGTCTTTTGGCGAATGGCATTGGGAACTGGAATCCTAACCACGTCTAGCATATATAAGGCTAACAGTACAAATACTGCTGCAAAAGCTAATAATATTACTGGGTTTTGCAGCCAACCAATAATACCAAGCTGCTGACCAAATACAGCGATAATCGCGCCTAAGAGACCATACGCAATGGCCACCCCTAAGGCATAGCTACCACTCAATATTAGACCTTTTTTGGCAGTTGGGGTGTGCTGTCGTGCCACGATATTACTGACAATAGGCAACATAGGCAGAACACAAGGGGTGAACGCTAGACCCAAACCTGCCAAAAATAACAATAACAGAGCCAGCCAAGGGTGCTCCGCCAGCCCAAAGGGGTCTTGATCGACAACTCCCTCACTACCCAACCGCAAACCAGACTCATTTGAGCCTGAATTTAAGCCATTATCCTGCGCAATTAGGCTGGCCTCAGTAGAGTCGCCAATACCTTCTACACTTTGCACTTCCTCATCAGAAGCTAAGGCAGTCTCATCATCGCTATCAGTAGCATCGGTAAGCTCGGTATCTTGTGCTGTTAACTCTCCATCCAACGCATTGTTACCCGCTGCCCCAATAGTACTGGCAGTGGCAGTCGTTGGTGACTGTTGTTTTGCAGACGCTGCTAAGTTACTTGGGGTTTTAGCGACTGTACCTGCCTTAGCCGAAGCACTATTTTCGCTGGTAGCTGGCTTGGAATTAGCCGCAGCCGTGTCTTTTGACTTAGCAGTAGTGGTTGACTCAGAGCTTTTATTTTGCCCTGCTGCGCTTGAAGTAGATGGCGGTAAACTAATGGCTAATGTTTCTGTTTGCGGAGGATAACACAGCCCTGCCTCAGCACAGCCTTGCCAGCTAATGGTGATGTTTTTATTAATTGCAGCCGCAGTAGTGTTAGTTAAGGTTGCCGCTGCAGTGACTTGTGGCTGCTTAAACACATCTACTTTACCAAAGGTGGGGTCATCAATAGTCTGAGGGGTATGAGAGAACTTAAGTGTAGAGGCTGTTACCCCTTCTGGCAGCTTTAAAGACAGCTTGTCTTTATACAGATAATGCTTAGGAGTAATCTTTAGCGTGATGTTAACCTTATTACCACTTTGGCTCGGTTTGACCGAGAAGGCCTGATCTACCTTTAAGAATTTCTCTTGGCTACCTTGAGTCTCAGCACCCCCAAATAGATCTGCCAGACTAGCCGCTTGAGCTTGATTACCACCCACTCCGGACACCAGTCCAAAGCTTATTGATAGTGCCAACGAGGCCGCTAAGGCTTTACGACCAAAATGAGCAGGGGTATTTTTTATTTCTACTGAGTTTTTCATTAAAGTCATTTCATATAAGCAAGATGACCTTTCTAGGATTTGATAAGGTCAAGTGGATGGATTTACTGGATAAAACAAGTCCACAGCTATCTATTTCATGGACAAAAACGATTTACGACTATAATTCACTAAACCTACCATATAATATATTTTTGTATAATAAGTATTAATGACACCAACTGTTAAGACTTACCTTCATCTCCAAAGGCACCAGGAAATTGCTTCAAATCCACCGCATCCGGCATCTCAGGCATGATACCTTGGGTAAACAAGGCGTCCAAATGCTCAATTTGCTGTTTTTTATCAAATTCATTGACCTCGGCAATAAGCATTTTTTCAATATATTTATCCAGTTGATAACAGCTAAGTCGAGCACAAAGTACCGCCAACTGATAAATACGACGCTTACAATAGACATCAACGCTGTGCAACAATCTAACCAGCTTCGCGGTTTCTAATGAAGCATATTTATAGTTGGTTACTGTGGTTTCTGGTAAAGGCGTTACCCCATACGCTATCGATAAGTGCGCTAGATAATAGCAACAAAACAAATAACCCAATACATGACCGATAAAGTAAGCTCGGTCATAGGTATAGCTCATAACCCCAAAGTGACCCAGTACATAACTATTGAGACTGGCCTGGTCAGCAACGCTATCTTTGTCTCTTAGTCGCCCCACCGTAGGAAGCTTTAGATGGTTTCTATTCACTGAGGTCAGCTGCCAACCCACAGGCTGCTGAGCGGGCATATGATGTACGATATCTGCAATAAGATCATCAACAATGTGCAACTGCTGCCACATCATCTCATTTTTATCCAAATCAATAATGCCACGCTGATCAAGGGCTCGGGCCATTTGGAATTGCTGGTACTCAATAAACTGTGGCTTTAATGTCTGTACCATATAAGTGGGACGTAATAAGGGATTTATGGTATAAAAAAACTCAGTACGTTTTAGCTGATGCTCATACAACGCCACTCGCTGTTTGGCTACCTTCTCCATTTCCTTAGCTTGGACCGAGTTATTAATATCTAAAGCTTCAGTTTGGTATAACGCAATTAATTCCGCTTTTGTCTTTGGCATGGTCATAGGCTCATCCACAGCATCTATACCCTCTGCATCCTCTGCCTCACCTTGCTGAATAGCTTTAGGTTCGGAGTTGATGTCATCTTTAGACTTAACTTGTGCGGTAATCGTTATTGAACGGTTTGCCATAATATTATCTCGACCCTCTTTAAGATGCCTTTATCATACCATTATTGCCAAACCTGAACATCTTAGTTTCATAGGCAGTTTGGTAGCCGCCTTCTCATCAATCCATCAATTAATGCATAAAAATAAAGAGGCATAAATAATAGAGCTAGAGCTGGCATTGAAATAGAAACCAGAAAATAGAAATGCAAAAAAACCAACCAAGACAGCGTCAAGATTAGCAAATAATAATACAGTATAGGGTTTTAAGAATTAAAAGGAGGGATAAAAATGGGGCGACTGATGGGATTCGAACCCACGACAACCGAGATCACAACCCGGGGCTCTACCAACTGAGCTACAGCCGCCATAATCAATAACAGAGTATATTGAAAGTGCAATGTGTTACCTAGCAATAATATAGGTATTACCATTCAGGCGAAAGTGGTGCGCCTGGCAGGATTCGAACCTGCGACCACCTGCTTAGAAGGCAGAT
>JAHHUJ010000020.1 GCA_020024075.1 Psychrobacter sp. | reverse complement strand
ATACATAATAAGGCTGTTCAAACGGCACAATAAAGGTATCTAAAACATAAGTACCGTCTGCAATCTTGGTCTGATGATGATTTTCTTCAACCAAACTTAAATCATAAGTTAAGCTTTCAATATCAATTGCAATGTTGATCCTTTGATTGCTGTTTTGACTGTTAATATTTTCTGGTTGAGCAGTTGATGTGGTTTGGCAGGCTGTAAGCGGTAAAGTAAGTGCGAATAGTAGTGTGGTTAGTGCTTTGGACGGTGTTATATTAAATAGTGCCATGATGTTAAGTCTCTGTTCTGTTAGCATAGATAAAAACTATAATTGACCAAAAAATCGGTAAGTTAAGCTTTGAGCTTAGTCTTAATATACACTACAAGAGCTGATATTTTAATCAAACCTTAATCCTATCTTTAAAGCTAACTAAATCGGTGATGGTTTTTGCGATAAAGTAGGCTTTGTGGTTCGAGATGACATCCATTACCGCAACTGCGCATTGACTGAATTACAGCGAATCGATACCTAATCAATAACGACGCTGAATCCTTCTCGTTATACAGTATTAAACTAAAATCTACTCCGTTTTTTAGGAACAATCCATGCAATACAATTTTGATGAAGTAATAGACAGAAGCAACACCGGATCAATTAAGTGGCATTATACAGATGACACTATCCCGCTGTGGGTGGCAGACATGGACTTCAAAGCTGCTCAGCCTATTTTGGATAGCTTACAGCGTGTTGTGGATCACGGCATCTTGGGTTATACCAAACAAAGCCAAGCACTGTATCAAGCAATTATTGATTGGCACAGCAGTCGCTATGGTTTACAGCTTGAAGCGGAGCAGATTTTGTTTTCACCTGGGGTGGTGCCAAGTATTTCTTTAATGCTCAATATGTTCACCGAAGTGGGTGATGCGGTATTGATGAATGACCCGATTTACACCCCATTTGTAACCAAGACTAAGCTTAATGGCTGTAAGGTTATCAGCTCAGCACTGGTAGAGAGGCAGGGACGTTATGAATTTGATTTAGCAGACATGGAAGCTAAAATCAAAAAACACAAAGTTAAGCTGTTTTTATTGTGTAATCCTCACAATCCAGGCGGGCGAGTGTGGACAGCTGACGAGTTAAAAGCGGTATTGGCGCTGTGTAAAAAGTATAACGTGGCCATTGTTAGTGATGAGATTCATCAAGATTTGACTTTAACTGGCCATACCTTCACTCCATTTTTAAGCCTAGCCAAAGGCTATGAGCATATGGTGGTGAGCTTAACCTCGATGACCAAGACCTTTAATGTGGCCGGTATTAAAGGCTCGATGATCTTTGTAAAAGATAAAGCGTTAGCGACGCAAATTAAGCAGCAACAGCAATTAAATGATGAATATGAGCTCAATTTATTTGCTTATACAGTGATGCAAAGTGCGTATGAGCAGGGTGGTGAATGGCTTGAGCAGGCTTTGGCTTATATCGAGAAAAATATTGATTTTACAATACAGTACTTGGCTACTCATTTGCCAGATATTAAGGTGATGCGCCCTGAAGCTTCTTACTTGATTTGGCTAGATTGTTCTGCTTATGCTGATGAGGATAAAGCGTTATATGATGCGCTGCGTGAGGCCAAAGTAGAGCTGCACTCTGGTATTCAGTATGGTGAGGAGGGACACTTAAAGCTGCGTATTAATGTGGCTTGTCCTCAGTCTATGTTGGCTGAAGGATTAAATAGAATAAAGCAGGCTTTGGCCTAGCCTATAAACTATAAATCGTTGCGTTAGTTATCAAGATTAAGCACAAAAAAAGGTTGGATTAGTCTGCTAATCCAACCTTTTCTTATTTTGATTATTACAGCATACTTTTTGAAACACCATCCGATTTATTAATGCCGTTAGGATTTGTCGTTATTTTCTTTTTCAGCTTCTCCGTTTTCTTCTCGCATCTGCTCCCACTCATCTTGTAGGGCCAATACTGAGCCTTCAGGGGCTTCTGAAGTTTTACCTGTCTCCCAAGGAGCGGTATCTGCTAGCTCCTCGATATGGATGGTTTTTAGGTTGTAATCGGGTTGATAGTACAGATCATAACGAGCCGCTTTCACCACAGATAACATCATCATAGATAAGATAATAATGAGCGGTGCACCGGCGAATATCGAAGCGGTTTGTAGGGTAGACAAGTCGCCTAAGAACATCAAAATCGCAGGCAGTAAACATAGGGTAAATGCCCAAAATAAACGATTCCAGCGATGTGGTTCATCATCCACTTCTACCTGTACTACTGAGGCTAAAATATAGGAAATAGAGTCGAACGTCGTTGCGGTAAAGATAATCGCTAAGAAAGTAAAGACCGCGACTACTGCATAAGACATTGGCAAGCTATTTAGGATAGCAAAAATAGCTGCGGTAGCTGATTCGTTATTTAGGATATCTACCACATCAACGATACCATTCATCTGCAAGTAAAGACCATAATTACCTAGGATAATCATAAATATGGCGCAGCCTAATGACCCGTAGAACATTGAGCCCACCACCATATTACGGATAGTACGACCGCGTGAAATTTTGGCGATAAATAGACCAATGGTAGGGGCAAATACTAGCCACCATGCCCAGTAGAATACGGTCCAATCTTGGGGGAAAGTAGTGTGCTCGAAGCCAAGTTCTGGATAATCCTTAAACGGCTCGATATAGGTCATCATACGTGGCATTTCAGTCAGTGAACGACCGATAGCCTCAAGGCCAGTGTTTAAAATAAAGACTGTGGGACCAACGATTAAAATAAAGGCAAGTAATATCACCGCTAGATAAAAGTTGATATTAGACAGCTTTTGGATCCCGCCTTTTAGGCCTTGATAGGCACTGTAAGCGAAAATTAAGGTGGTAACAAGTAGCACTACCAACTGCATAGTGATGTTGCGTGGTAGTCCAAATAAGTTATACAAGCCTTCATTAATCAGCGGGGAAGCCAGACCTAACGTGGTAGCACCACCGCCGACCATACCGAATACAAATAGCACATCGAGCATCTTCGCCCAGTTACTGTTGGCTATCTTCTCACCCAATAGCGGCATTAAGGTTTGGCTAACCTTTAATACCGGTGTCTGACGCACATAATAGAAGTAGGCAATGGCCACAGCCGGCACCAGATAAATTGCCCAAGCCACAGGGCCCCAGTGAAAAATACCATAAGTGGTGGCCCAACGAATCGCATCAGGAGAGCCTGGCTCTATATTGAAAGGAGGGCCTTGATAATAATAGGCCCACTCAATAAGACCCCAATATAAAATACTGGCGCCAATACCCCCGCAAAATAGCATGGCAGCCCATGAGCCATCTGCGAACTCTGGGGTGTCCTCTGGGCGACCGAGTTTAATTTTGCCGATATCTGAAAAGATAACGTAGATCACAAACATTACTGCAGCCACACCAAAGGCTAAATAAGCAACGCCAAAGTTATTGGTCACAAAAACACGAGCAATTTCTACCCAATGTTTGCCTTGTTCTGGGAAAAAGATTAAAGGAATACAGATGGCAAATAGGATCGCCAGTACCATGCCAAAGGTGAATTTGTCGATACGAGTGTCAGGCTCGTGATCGGGACGGCGCTGAGTGATGTTCATTGTTGCATTGAAGGTGCCTAAATGAGGTGGCCGTCTATGCTTATAATTACTTCGTATAAAATCGGGAAGATACTCTTTTGAGCTTTGTCTCGAGTGGCTGGTTGAGTTGTGGTTTTTTTTCACCTCACTTTCTGTGTCGTTACTCCTGTCATTATTGCTGGAGTTAATCATATTGCCTCTCCTGAATGGTTATTTAGCACTAAGGCTCTTTAATAAAACTTAATAGGTGGCGCTATCTTAACACAGTCTGTTAAATTTATAGGGAGTGCCTGAGCGACTGAATCCAAGTGACTAAATAACTAGCAAATGAACGAATGAACAAACAAACAGGAGCGGGGCAACTGCTCTAGTAAGCTTATCTGCTACTTTGACCACCGGTTTCGCATAAAAGTTAGCAAATAAAATAACACAGTGGTAATAATGCTGAGTATGGCTATATAAGATAGGTCTTGTCCCAGCTTTAATAGCATATTTAGCAAATAGTTGAGAATAAAGACCACAATAAAAAAGACAACTAAATGAGTGATTTTCATAAGCAGAATCTTAGGGTAAAAGGGGTTATTTTTTTGGGTAGCCGGTAATGTCCTGAATACTATGATATAAGGGCTTTAAGCGGTCGTACATCTTCAGGTAAACTTCATTATACAGGCGTTTATAAAGCGCGACATTTTCGGCAATGGGCAAAAATTCATCACCCAAATGGGTCATTGCAGCCGCCGCGGTAAAGTGATCTGGATAAATGCCCAGTCCTACTGCACAGTTTATGGCAGCACCCAATCCGGAAGCCTCATAAGTATGAGGGCGATAGGCGGGCATGGCAAATATATCTGCGGTTAGCTGCATCGCTGCATCGCTTTGAGAACCACCGCCAGAGACACGAAGATGCTTGATGGTGGTACGAGTGCGCTTCTCAATGGTATCAAACCCAAGCTTTAACTCATAGGCCAAACCTTCCAAAATAGCTCGATAAACATGGGCGCGGGTATGCACATCACCAAAGCCAATTAACGCGCCTTTGCCCTCAAGGCCAGGATGACGTACCCCAGGTGACCAATAGGGTTGTAGCATAAGCCCCATTGAGCCGGCGGGAATATCTTTGACCGCTTGATCCAGCAAGTGTTCAGTATCAATGCCTTGGGTCTTCGCTAGCTGTGCTTCGTAATGGGCAAACTGCTCTTTGAACCAGCTGACCATCCAAAATCCGCGGTAAATCATATACTCGTGGTTGTAGTAATTTGGGGCCGCTGCCGTATACGAGGGCATGTGTTTTATCACCTCGATATATTGGGTTGAGGTGGTATTAATGGTGGCTGTGGTACCAAAGCTTAGACAGGCGGTATCGGTAGATAAGCCAGCACTGCCCAGTGCTTCGCAAGCCTTGTCACTGGCCGCAGCAATCATCGGTGTGCCCTCAATAATACCCGTAGCTGCCGCCGCTTGGGCGGTAATATGACCCAACTTTTGGCCAGGTTCGACCAGTCTTGGCATCTGTTCAATGCGGCAACTAAACAAGCGCCACTTGAAGTTATTGGGCTTCATCCACTTTTGTGCCTTGTAGTCATAAGGCAGATAGCCGAGGGCATGACCAGACGAGTCCACTAATTCATCGGTTAGCTTGTAGGTCAAATAGGCCGATAGATTGACATAATGAGCAGTCTTCGCCCAAATTTCAGGCTCATGACGGGATAACCAATTACAGCGGGCTTTTTTCTGCGCCTCTTCTGCTAATTCTCCTAAGCCTACCAGTTTGGTGAGGGGGTCTAGAATCCCTAAGTCATTGATCTCGCCTTGGCGAAAATCCATCCAAACAATAGCTGGGCGTAGTGGTTGTTTGTCTTTATCGAGACAGATCATGGTATAGCGCTGTGTGGCCAGACTAACCCCTGCAATTTGCGAGGGCTTGATATCGCAGTTTTGCCATAATTGCTGACAGGTTTCACTAAGCTTTTGCCAATAATAATGCGCATGCTGCTCAGCAAAGTTGGCTTCCGTAGAAAAATAAGGCTCAATAGGAATACGCGCTTTAGCAACTTCGGTACCAAACTGATCAAAGATTAATGCTCTGATGCTTTGGGTGCCATTGTCTATGGCTAATAAATAAATCGGGGTTTCATCTGTAACGCTCATAAGGGTGTGCCACTCGGTCATTAATAAGAAAATTGGCTTTGGGATACTGATAAAAAGTTATCCCATAGCTAGCCTATATGTTTGGATATAGTCCTCATAGGGTGTAGCTAGGACGAGGGCAGGGATAGGGTAATGGAGCCTTATTATCAGACTAAAAAACCAACATAATGGATCAAAAAGCGAATAATGCTTATTGTTAACACCACAGGCCCCTAAGAACTCAATCCTTTGAGAAGCTTTATCCTTTATTACAACTTTATCCTTGATGACAATAGTTATAAATTAGGCCAGTCAGAGAGTCAATGCGACTTACTATAAGATAAGTTATTGTGAATCACGACGCTAAGCCAGCCTATTAATCACTGTCAAAGTTATTCAAATTGGCGACTTATGCCGCCGGTAAATGGTAATAGTTTTGCCAAATGGCTTGATAACGGGCAACTTCTTGTTGCCACTGCTGTTGATCCCAGCCAAGCTCCGTCTGACAAATTTGTTGTAGTTGATCGGTTACGGAATCTATCAACGCCCCTTGCGGCAAAATAAGACCTAGGCGGGTACGACGCAGTAATAAATCATCCAGATGAATAACCTGCTCGTGGCGTGCCGCAAATCTGAGCTCTGCCCACAAGGTATTACTATCAGCGACAGCAACAAGCTCTTGGTCATCCGCAAGTTGCAGCAGTTGATCCAATTGACGACCATAAAAACCTTGCAAGCGGTGTTGAAGCTCGGCAGGTAACTGAGCCAATTTGTCACTGCTAGGTATCGGATTGCCAAACACGGCATCATCTATGGCCGCATTATTGTCTATCGGTAATACCTGCTGACAGATTTTGAGCACATCAAGGGCGATAAGACGGAAGGTCGTCAGCTTACCGCCACTGACCGTAACTAGATTGTTATCTAACCACACGCTGTGATCGCGTTTCTCTTTGCTAGGGCTAACCCTTTTGCCATCACCACTTTCAGAAATCAGCGGACGGACCCCCGCCCAACTACTGATGACGTCTTCACGGCTCAACTCAGTATGATCAAACAGACCGTTGACAGCCTGTAAGAGGTAGTCAACTTCCTCATTGGTGATACCAACCTCTTGTTCATCAAGGTCTGGATGGTCTAAGTCAGTGGTACCAATGACGGTTCTATTTTCCCAAGGAAAGACAAATAAGGCTCTTTTATCAACAGGATGCAGTAAGGTATAGGCCTGCTCAACAGGCAGTCGCTCTTGGCTAATAACCAAATGGCTACCCCGAGAGGGACGAATTTGCTTATGGAAGTCGCTGGAGGTCTTGGATAAGGCTTGCAGGCGTAACTCATCGGCCCAAGCCCCCGTAGCATTGACCACGACTTTGGCATAAACCTCATAAGTGTCCGTGCGCTGAGGGGAGGCAGTGTCTACCAGCTTGGCCCCTACTACCAGACCTTGATCGTTTTTTATCAACGCCTCAGCCTTAAGATAATTAATAGCTTGTGCTCCATCGTGAATAGCCTCAGCGAGCACGCGCATCACCAAGCGTGAGTCATCAGTGACCGCATCACTAAACTGACTGGCACCCAGTAGTTTGTCTTGCTTAATCCCAGGATTTAGTGGTAAAAAGGCGTCTTTTTTAAAGTATCTAAAATAGCGTCTTCCGGCCAGTTTGTCATAGACCCTAAGCAGCGTGTTGAACATCCAAGGCGCTGGAAACTTGCCTTTATAATGGGGCATCATATAGTGCATTTCATTGACTAAACCCCCTGCTTCTTTTAGCATACGTTCGCGCTCACGGACGCTAAGCATAGTGGTTTTGTAATCCCCAGAAGCGATGTAACGTAGCCCGCCATGCACCATTTTGCTAGAGCGACTCGAGGTGCCCCAAGCGAAGTCTTTTTGTTCAATTAGCAGTACCTGTAGACCCCGTTTGGCGGCTTCCCGGGCAATGCCAGCTCCAGTAATACCACCACCAATAATTAACATATCCCAAGGCTCGGTACGCGAAAGGGGAGTTAAGGCGTGTTGACGCTGCTGTGTCTGGGTCATGAGTGACTCCTAGTCATTGTGTGGCAATTGGTGTGTAGCAAAATGGCATGGCTGATTACTCATGCCACCAGTAAAGGCTTTAGTCTTTGAGCAACTTAGCCCTTTATTACTCTTCTATTAGTCTTCTAGCAAAGCACCTGGGTTCATACGTTGATCAGGGTCTAAGCTTTGCAGCATATCTCGGGTCACTTGTAGCCCAAGTTCGCCCTTCTCGGCCACCAGATAAGGGGCGTGGTCACGGCCCACACCATGTTGATGTGAGATAGTGGCTTTGCCGTTGGCCACACTAGTACTGGCGGCGTGCTTAATCTTCTGCCAACGCTGTAGCGTCTCAGCATGGCTCTTAGCGGCTCTAAAGAAATAGGTGGTATATAAACTTGCGCCCTGCTTGTAAACGTGCGAGATATGGGTGAATGCCATCACTTGTTCACCGCGATCTCGAAGCGATTCACGCACCGCCTTCTGCATAGCGGCCATTTGCTGGTCAATATTGCTCCAGTTGGTGGAGGTCTCAAAAGTATCAACCATGATGCCTTTTTCCCATAAAGTGCCACGTAAATACGGGAATTTAAAGCGGCCATGTGCCCATATTGAGCCCATCAAGTCTGCTAACTTGCCACTAACACCGCCATTTTGTTTTAATAACTGTTTGAACTGAGCCAATGCCAGGGCGTTTTGGGCTTTGTTACCCGTCACACCGTAAGTCAGCATTACTTTATCAGAGCCTAGCCCTTTAGATCTTAGGTAGGCAGTAATGGCCAAGAACTGACTGCGCGTGGTGCCTAAATGCAGATGAGCATTGGTCTCAGTAGCATTGCTTAGGCGTAACATAGATAGGCGAACATTATTTTGAACCGCTTGTTTTAATACCGCCTTTCCCGCTTCCCAATTGGGCAAGAACGCCACTTTAAACAGCTCTTGCTCAGGCTGAGGCTGTACCCGCATTTTGACTTCGGTAAAGATACCGGCACGGCCTTCAGTGCCCATCATCATCTCACGCAGATCTGGGCCAGCAGAGGAGGCGGGGATATCAGGTATGGTCAATTTGCCCTGAGGAGTCACTAAAGTACCGCCGGCGAACATTTGTTCGATACGGCCATAGCCTAATGACTGCTGACCACTTGAGCGGGCCGCAACCCAGCCCCCTAAGGTAGATAATTCCCACGACTGTGGATAATGTCCCAATCGGTAGCCTCGATCATTCAGCTGCGCTTCCACAGCAGGCCCTTGAGCACCAGCGCCAAAAGTAGCAATTTGGCTTTCTTCATCCAGATCAATGAGTTTGTCCATATGACCGGTGGCAATGGTCAATACCGGGCGAGGGTCTTTTGGCGGATTGATATGCCCGGCCACAGAAGTTCCGCCGCCATAAGGGATAACCACTAGGTCATGTTTACTGGCTAAGTCCATTAGCTTTGCGACATCTTGTGGGGTTTTTGGCATGGCGACCCCATCAGGGAAAACACCAAAGTCACCACTGTGCATGGCAACCCAGTCTGGGAAGCTTTGACCACGCGCATGTCTGACACGGACTTCTTTGTCAGTAGAGACTATCGCCAATTCGGTTAGAGCAGTCGGTAGTCGTGAGGGAGGAACTGTCTTGAGTACTGAGTTTAGGCTGACAGAAGGTAGTTTTTGAGTTTTACCGATATGAGATTTAATCAGCTTAGCCCCATGAGGTGAGACTGCTTTGTTGATATTGATATTGCCCCAGCCATTCCATCGGGTCTGTTCTTTGGGCGTGTTGCTCTTTGTGGGGAAGTCCAAAGTACGCTGGTCAGCGTTATGCGTAGAGGGAGTGCTATTAGAGGTGGTAAATTTACGAAAAAGGGAAGTGACTTTGCTCATAGGGATATAACCTTTCCATTTGTTATAGTAGTGATTCAAATCATATATTACTAATTGTTTGTATTCAACATAATATAATAAACTATTTATTAATAAAATTAAGCAATAGAGATATAATGTGTTGTCTTACTGAATTAATTACACTTTTCGATGCCATTTAAAAACACAATTCCCCATCAGGGCTTAGATTCTTGTTAAAATAGCCGGATATAATTTTACCCCTATTTCTACGTTAGGTTAGATAACCCTTTATGGAGTCTATCTTATAAAGTTTATCGAATCTGACGTAGTTTTGAATTAGACGAATTAGACTTGCCCAATTGGATATCACTATGAGTAATAATACACCTGCCATCAAAGAAGACCGTATTTTAATTATCGATTACGGCTCACAGTACAGCCAGCTTATTGCCCGCCGTGTGCGTGAAGCCGGTGTATTCTGTGAAATGTATCCTTATGACATCGACACTAGCCGTATTGAAGCGTTTGGTGCCAAAGGCGTTATCCTATCAGGTGGCCCTGAAAGTGTGCACGATGAAAACAGCCCAAAAATCAATCAGGCTTTGTTTGATTTGAATGTGCCTATTTTAGGTATTTGCTACGGTATGCAAGCCATGGCCGATCACTTTGGTGGTAAGGTGCAAGCCAGTGATGTGCATGAGTTTGGGGCAGCGACCATTGACATTACAGGGGCTAGCACCTTGCTTGATGGTATCGAAGATGAGCATCAAGACAACAGCCGCTTGCACGTGTGGATGAGCCATGGTGACAAAGTAGTTGAAGCTCCAGAAGGCTTTGAAGTGGTAGCCAGTACCCCAAGCTGTCCCATCGCAGTGATGGTCAATGAAGACAAAAAATACTACGGTTTACAGTTTCACCCAGAAGTGACGCATACCTTACAAGGTGATGTGCTGTTATCGCGTTTTGTGCATCAAATTTGTGGTTGTGCCGGTAGCTGGACGCCAGACAACATCATCGATATGCGTGTGGAACAGCTAAAAGAGCAAATTGGCGATAAGCAGGTTCTATTAGGCTTATCCGGCGGTGTGGATAGCTCAGTGGTGGCGGCGCTATTACATAAGGCTATTGGCGATCAGCTGACCTGTGTGTTTGTCGATAATGGTCTATTGCGTCTGCATGAAGGCGATCAAGTAATGCAGGTATTCGCTGAAAACATGGGGGTTAAAGTTATCCGTGTTGATGCTGAAGACCGCTTCTTAACCGCGCTAGCAGGGGAGTCTGAGCCAGAAGCAAAACGTAAAATCATTGGTAAGACCTTCATTGATGTGTTCTCAGATGCGGCGCGTGATGTCAGCCAAGGCAGTGATGGCAAGCCTATTGAATTCTTAGCACAAGGTACGATTTATCCTGACGTGATTGAGTCAGCGAAGTCGCACCAAGGCAAAGCTCATGTTATTAAGAGCCACCACAACGTAGGCGGCCTACCTGATGACTTGCAGTTTGAGTTGGTTGAGCCTTTACGTGACTTATTCAAAGATGAGGTACGTAAGCTGGGTATTGCGTTAGGTTTACCGCATAAAATGATTTACCGTCATCCGTTCCCAGGTCCAGGCTTAGGGGTGCGTATCTTAGGCGAAGTCAAAAAAGAATACGCTGACATTCTACGTCAAGCAGACGCCATCTTTATGCAAGAGCTTGAGCGCTCTGGTTGGTACGAGAAGACAGCCCAAGCCTTTGCAGTATTTACCCCAGTGAAATCTGTGGGTGTGGTTGGTGATGGCCGCCGTTATGCTTGGGTTATCGCCTTACGTGCGGTTGAAACCATCGACTTTATGACCGCCCGTTTTGCTCACTTGCCCTACGACTTAATCGAGACCGTCAGTAACCGTATCATGAATGAAATCGCGGATGTGTCCCGTGTGACTTATGACGTATCAAGTAAGCCACCTGCAACGATTGAGTGGGAATAAGTTTAGGTTATAAGAAGTTGTATTCTTAACGAGAAAAGCACCCAATGGGTGCTTTTTTTTGTGCCAAAACATAGCTATCCAATATAAAAAAGTACAAATAATATTTTAGTCCAAATAACACTGTTATACTTAATTAGTAAGGATTTCAATTATTTAAACTTCGATGTTGGCCCTCAAACTGGGTTGAACAAATCCTTATTTTGTCGTATAAAAGACAAGCACTACTTTAAAATTAAGAGCAGAAAAATTAAGAGTAGCTCTATTTCACTCGTTATAATGAGAAAGGTTATTGCGTTCGACTGTTTAGCCAATCTTATATAGTTTCACTGCCCTAATGATAGTTTGATCGACGTAATATTTTATTAATAACTTTTAAACAATTAAACATTTAGAGATAAATATGAATTCCGACAATAAAGTAATAAGCCTTGAAGAAGCTTTAAATTTGGTAAAAAGTGGTGACCATGTTGTTGTAGGACTAGGAGCAGGTGAAGCAAAACTATTTTTAGAAAACCTACATACCATCGCTGACCGTGTTGATAATGTCACTATTACTAATAGCTTGTCTATGCTACAACCTAAGTTCTATGAAGCACAATATAAAGATTCTTTTAAAATTGATAGTATATTTTTCTCGCCTGTAATGAGAAGCGCGCATAAAAATGGCAATGTTAATTATGTGCCCAATCACCTGAATTTATCAGCTTCTGATAGGATGAAACATATCACACCCGATATCTTTATTGGCTCGGCAACACCGCCTGATAAACATGGCTTTATGTCATTATCTTTATCCAATGTTTATGAAACCCAGTTTATAGAAAAAGCTAAGTTGGTTATTTTGGAAATTAATGAAAATTTCCCTAGAACCTTTGGTGACAATGAAATACACATCGATGATGTTGATTACTTGGTTAAAGCGGATTATCAACCTCCTTTATTACCAGATATTGAACCCAACGAAAAAGATTTCAAAATAGGTAAACTCATTGCAGAGCATATTGAAGATGGTGATACTATTCAGCTGGGCATCGGCGGAATTCCCAATGCGGTTGCTGCTTGCTTGAAAGATAAAAAAGATCTTGGGGTTCATACCGAAATGATGACGTCAGGTATGCTAGATTTAATCGAGCAAGGCGTCGTTACTGGCAAGAAAAAGTCATTATATAAAGGCAAGGTAGTGTTTTCGTTTGCTTTAGGCAACCAGCGTTTGTATGATTACTTAGACGATAACCCATCAATTGTCGTCGCTAGTGGTGACTATGTCATTGACCCTTATGTGATCAGTCAAAATGACAATATGGTTTCTATCACTACGGCCATTGAAGTGGATTTAACCGGTCAAGTATGTTCTGAATCTATTGGTCATAAGCAGTTTAGTGGTACAGGCGGTCAGTTTACGACGGCTGTCGGTGCTCAGATGGCTAAAAATGGTCGTAGCATCATCGCTTTGTATTCCACTGTTACTACTAAAAACAAGCAAGGCGAACGGATAGAGATGTCCAAAATTGTTCCTTCATTAAAACAAGGCGCTATCGTATCTTTAACTCGCAATAGTGTGGATATGGTTGCCACAGAATATGGGATTGTTAGTTTAAAAGGTACCAATATTCAGGAGCGTGTTGAGCTTTTAATCTCTATTGCCCATCCTAAGTTTAGAGATCAGCTGCGTGCTGAGGCGGTAAGCTGTGGCTTAATAGTAGAGTAGCTTTTATTAATAAAAGCGGTATTTTTAACGCGAAAAGCACCCAATCGGGTGCTTTTTTACTGCCTGAGGTAATTGCCTTAAAGTCTCAACAAAACCTTGCCTTTTTTACTTTTTTACCTCGCTAGATACTGCCTCATTAATGTCCTCAAGATTATAAATAGCTTCTACTGGTAGCGTAAGCGGTTTATTAATACCACGTTCAATGAGCTCATTGATTAAGTGTTGTTTATTTTCAATATCCATTTCACGGCTGCTTTTGTTGCTCCAAAATTCTTTGATGATCAGGTGTTTAAAAATCAGATCGCTGTGTTATCAGCGGGTAAGAGATTAGCATACAGCAGACCGAAGTATTGCAACTATCTATAACAGGTAACCACCCTTAATCTCTAGCCATACCTGATTGATTTTTCAAATTTGCTAAAATCAAATATCCTAATAAATTAGGTAGTTACAAGATAATAAGAAAATAAACTTTGTAGTCAAAACTAATGTAAGTCATTGATAAATAATAGTTAATTGCAAGACTCATAACATAAATGCATGAATATTTGTTGACACGATGATATATTTTTTTTATTAATATACCTATAATGAATAACAACTGTAAGCTTTGGTTACTCTAATGAACAGATATTAGGGTTTAAGTGACAGTTGTTAATTAATTGTATTTGAACTATATTGCTTGTGGTCTTGATGACTGAAAAGCCACTTAAACTATTGAAGAGGCTTACTATTTTGGCTTCTATCCATCATTACTCAAAAGGATTTTATTGTGCGTAAATCGACCTCCTTAGTGAATAAAGTGTTAATTCCTACTGGCTTAGTAGCCGCCATGATGATGGTAGGCTGTGGTGATAAATCGGCCGGTAGCAGTAACACAGCCAACATTGATCCCAATGTATTAGCTGACAAACAAGAGTTGATTGTCAATAACTCAGCTGAACCAGAATCATTAGATCCGCACAAAGTATCTGGCGTACCTGAAGCCGCCATTATTCGTCAAATGTTAGTGGGCTTAACCACCACCGATCCTGATGGTAAAACTATCCCAGGTATGGCTGAAAGCTGGGAAAGCGCAGACAATAAAGTTTGGACATTCAAAATTCGTGATGCACAGTGGTCAAATGGTGATCCAGTAACCGCTGGAGACTTCGTTTATAGCTTCCGTCGTTTGCTTGATCCTAACACCGCCTCTCCCTATGCCAGCTACCTAGTAGATGCTAAAGTCGTTGGTGCAGATGCTATTTTGGAAGGCAAAGCAGGCATTGAAACGTTGGGAGTAAAAGCTGTCGATGACAAAACTCTACAAGTGACGCTTTCTGAGCCAGTTCCTTATTTCCCAGACACCCTAATTCATACATCAGTTAAACCAGTTAACCAAAAAGCGGTAGAGCAGTTCGGTGAAAAATGGACGGATCCTGCCAATATCGTCGTTAATGGCCCTTACAAAATTAGTGAATGGCAAGTGAATGACAAAATTGTCTTGGAGCGTAACGAAAGTTACTACGATAATGCCAATACCACCTTAAACAAAATCACTATGTTGGCCATTCCTTCAAGTACCACTGACGTGGCGCGCTATCAGTCAGGTGAGATTGATGTCACCAATAACGAGATCCCACCAGAGCAGTTCGCTTCTTTAAAAGATCAGTTGGGTGATGAGTTAAGCGTATCGCCAATGCTTTGTACTTATTATTACGAATTCAATACGGTCAAGCCTCCTTTCAATGATGCTCGTGTACGCCGTGCTTTAGCTCTTGCTTTAGACCGTGACACCATCACTGATAAAGTGATTGGTCAAGGTCAAACGCCAGCTTATCAGTTGACGCCAGTCGCGACCAACGCTATGCAAAATAACACACCTGAGTGGCAAAGCTGGGATCAAGCCAAACGTGTGGAAGAGGCGAAAAAACTGCTAAAAGAAGCGGGTTATAGCGAAAGTAATCCATTGAAATTTGAGCTGTTATATAACACCAGTGATAACCATAAGAAAATTGCAGTGGCAGCAAGCTCGCTATGGAAGCAATCATTGGACTTTGTGGATGTGAGCTTAATTAACAAAGAGTGGAAAACCTACTTAGACACACGCCGCAACGGTAACTATCAAGTGGCCCGTGCAGGCTGGTGTGGCGACTATAACGAGCCTTCTACCTTCCTAAATATCGTTAAGTCAGGCAACAGTAATAACCAAGGTAAATACTCAAGCGCTAAGTTTGACAGCCTAATGGCACAGACTCTAAAAGCGGGTGTAACCCCAGAGCAACGTGCTGAGCTGTATAAGCAAGCCGAAGTACAGCTTGATGCTGATATGCCTAACATCAACGTCTATCACTACGTTAGCCCTCGTCTGATTAAGCCATACGTAGTCGGTTTCTCAACCAAAGATCCTTTAGATAACTGGCAAGCTAAAGACCTAAAAGTGGCTAAGCACTAAGCTTAAAACCATAACTTAAAGCTACAAAATTAGGTCTGTAAGTCCAAGAAGAAGGCCGCTAAGCATGACTGTAAAGCGCCTTCTTCTTATTATTAGAGCTTAGAGATATTAGAGCTTAGTGTTTATTTAATACTACAAAAATTGCGGTAGTTACTAGACGTTGGTTAAATAACTTGTCGTTTATTTTTTATACAAGGACGTCTGTATGATTAAGTCCCCTCGTGCTCGCTCAATAGCTCGATGGCCCACTGCGCTAACACTAAGCGCTTTGCTGGGCTCG
>JAHHUJ010000002.1 GCA_020024075.1 Psychrobacter sp. | reverse complement strand
TGTCAGTATCCCTAAAAAGGGGGTTAAAAAGTAGAGTAGCGGCGGTAAATAATGAAGCTGACAATTAATTGCCCGCTTCATTGGCTGTAGGTACTTGACGATGAGGTGGTGGTAATTCATAACGTTTACCAGACTCGTTCTCAATATCAAGGGTGTTAACCCCTACAGCAGGAGTAGGGTAAAGCGGAACAAAAGGAGCGGTCTCTTGATCTGCTGGCAATTGAATAGGGTCAAGTTTTTCAGCTTTTTGATAAGCTAAGCTGCCATCATCAATTTTACCGAAAGCCCCTTTAGTTGCTTGGCATCCTGATAAAAAAGCAACGCTGCTTGCTGCAATAACCGCAACCTTCATTGCTGTGCGCAAGGTTGTGGCCACAGAGGGCTGTGAATGATTTGAAAGTTCAATGTGAGACATGGGTCATCCTTTGTCAGCGGCACAAGCAAAGAGATAAATTTCTAACTGCCTATACAGCTTGTATTCAAAAGTACTGATGGTCAAAAGTACCGAAGTTAATCATACTGGGAGCTAATTGATGCTATTAGTCAATTAAACCTGCGGCACGTAAGCCTGCATCTACCTGATCATGGTACTGTTCACTTAACCAAACCATTGGTAGGCGAATGCCTTGTTCAATTTTGCCCATTTTATTCAAAGCATACTTCACTGGAATGGGGC
Source organism: Psychrobacter sp. (assembly GCA_020024075.1). GTDB lineage: Bacteria > Pseudomonadota > Gammaproteobacteria > Pseudomonadales > Moraxellaceae > Psychrobacter. The sequence goes on along the minus strand of JAHHUJ010000002.1, from coordinate 34,391 downwards.
TAGATTCAACAAACATCAACTCGTGCAGTGGCTTGATAGTATCGTGAACTTTGGTAGCGGTTTCGAAGTCACCTTTTAAAGCGGCATTGAACACTTGGCTCATGGCTTTAGGCACAATATTTGCTGTTACTGAGATGTTGCCTTTAGCACCATGTTTCATAAGCTCTAGCGCCGTATTGTCATCACCTGATAGCACCACGATACGATCGCCTAAAGCTTCAATTAGTGATTTTCCACGTTCTACAGAACCAGTAGCGTCTTTGATGGCGACAATGTTTTCAATATCAGCTAGGCGCTCCACCGTCTCTTGTGCAATATCTACCACAGTACGTCCTGGCACATTATAAAGCATTTGTGGCATATCTACAGCTTCAGCAATCGCTTTGTAGTGCTGAAATAAGCCTTCTTGCGTGGGCTTATTGTAATAGGGCGCTACTAACAAGGCGCAGTCAGCACCAGCATCTTTTGCCTCTGAGGTTAAATGAATGGCTTCTTGGGTGTTGTTGGCACCGGTTCCAGCGATAACAGGAATACGACCCTTAACGTGCTTCACAAAAAAGCGGATCACATCACTGTGTTCTTGCATAGATAAGGTAGCAGATTCACCAGTAGTACCGACTGCTACTAAACAGTCTGTACCTTGCTCAATATGCCAGTCAATTAGCTCGGCTAGACGAGGATAATCTACCTCCCCATTAGTCAGCATAGGAGTGACTAAGGCAACCATTGAGCCTTGTAGTTGGGTTTTAAATTCAGAATAAGGGTTACTCATAATATTGCCTTGTTATTTTTAACTAAAGTTACTTCAATATATTAGCGTGTTTATTTGTCATATCAATCTTTTTGAGCGGATTTGATAGTAGCTAGGACTATCATAACAAGTGCTTTTTACTACGCAACTAACATTTAATTTAAAATTTACGAGTGAACAATAAAATCACGGCAAATAAAGGGAGTTAGTTGTATTGAATTTTGAATTAGGGTAATGGCAAGCCCGCCTTACCTATACAATTGCCTTAGCTTTTTATTAAGCGCTAAGGTTAAAAACAGGTTTAAAAATTGCAATTAGTGTAGCACATTCACCCATAAGCAATCATTAAGCTATTTTACGTCTAAATGGCGCTATGTGATACCACACATTTGATAAAAATATGAATAAAAAGTGAAATTTTACGCACCCTCAGCTTTTACTGTCTTATTGCCACAGGCTAAGGCATCCTTACAAACTGTAGTTTCGGATAATAAAGCAGTGTGCTTTAATGAATTTATTGCCATTAGCGTTGTTGGTCGATAGCTAAATAAAGAGCTATTCAAATAAAGAGCTGTTTGGATAAAAAGCTACTTGGATAAGCTAAATAGCCAGATAAATAATAAATATTTTAAGGGATTAATCTATATGACAAATGAAAACGTAAAAACACCCCAGCATAAATACGGGATTGTTCTGTATGGTGCCACAAGTTTTGTGGGTCAATTGGTTGCTGAATATTTACAAAAGTTGTTAGCAGCAAAGGGTAAGGACAATGAGGTAAGCTGGGCGATTGCTGGGCGTAATCAACAAAAACTTGAGCAAGTTAAAACACAACTGGGCAATACAGATCTGCCGATTATCATTGCAGATAGTGAAGATGCTGATAGTTTAACTAAAATGGTAACACAAGCCCAAGTGATAATCTCCACAGTAGGACCTTATCTAAAATATGGAGAGCCTTTGATCAAAGCGTGTGCTGAAAATGGCACAGACTATGTCGACTTAACGGGTGAGGCTTTATTCATCAAAGATATGCTCGATAAGTATCAACAAACTGCCAAAGAGTCTGGTGCTCGTATCATCAACTCTTGTGGCTTTGACTCCCTGCCTTCGGATCTAGGCGTATTATTCACTCAAAACTATGCCCAAAAAGAGTATGGCGAGTATTGTGAAACCATCAATATGCGGGTGAAAGCGGCCAAAGGAGGCTTGTCAGGCGGGACGGTGTCTTCGATGGCTACTATCTTTGAGGAGCTTGGCAAAGACAAATCCCTGCGCAAACAAATGGCCAATCCTTATCTGTTAAATGATGATGACAATCGCCCTAATGTGCGTCAACAGAATGTTAACCTCCCTCAGTGGGATGCTGAAAATGAGCGCTGGGTAGCGCCCTTTATTATGGCCTCTATCAATACCCGTATTGTTCATCGCTCCAATCAACTACGCGATTATCAATACGGTCGCAACTTTAAATATGATGAAGCCATGTGGCTGCCAGCAGGTCTGAAAGGTCGTCTTATGAGTTATGGAATGACGGCAGGTATTGCAGGCTTTGCGGCAAGTATGATGTTTAAGCCCAGTCGTGAATTACTAAATGAGCATATATTGCCTAAGTCTGGTGAAGGCCCTTCTAAGTCACAACAAGAAAATGGCTGCTTCGATATTCGCTTCTTTGGTTATACCAATACCAATCATGAAGTATTAACCAAAGTGACAGGTGACAAAGACCCTGGTTATGGCGGTACTTGTCAAATGCTGGCACAAAGTGCGCTGTGTCTCCTGCAAGATATTAATAAGCAGGAAGTGGAAGGAGGGTTTTGGACACCCGCTGCTGCGATGGGTGAAGCCTTGATTAAGCGCTTACAAGATTATGCTGGTATTGAGTTTGTAGCGTTATCAGCATAGTTTCCTAGTAGCTAGCTAATGTTTCCTAGTGGCTAGTTAATATTTCCTAGTGGCTAATACCGCTTCGATTATCATTTTTATTAACACAAAACGATTTTCATTAACACAAAAAAGGACAGCCGCTGAGGACTGTCCTTTTTCATAGTAAGAAACTTTTTATAATAAGAAACCTGGCTTAGCGGCTACTTAAGGCCGGCTTGCTTTAATAAAGCACCTAATGAGCCAATCTTATTATCTTCAGGCTTTTGCTTGGCCGCTGGCTTAGCTTTGGCTTTATCGTTACGTGGGTTGTTACGTCCGCCTCTGTTAGCAGCTTTAGCTTTATTGCTTCTGCGTGGCGGGCGAGCAGCCTTAGTCTCTGCCTTGTCAGCAGTAGCAGCACGTTTGGCAGGAGCTGCCTGTTCTGACTTCATACTAAAGCCAATACGATTGCGTTTGGCATCTACTGAGATTACACGAACGGTGACGATATCACCTGGCTTAACCAAGTTCATTGGGTCTTCAACGAAGTCGTTGGCCATCTCGGAGATATGCACTAAGCCGTCTTGGTGAACGCCTACATCCACAAAGCAGCCGAAGCCGGTGACGTTAGTGACTACGCCTTCTAGCTGCATACCCTCTTCTAGATCACTGACGCTATTTACGTCGTCTCTAAACTGAGCTGTTTTAAACTCAGGGCGAGGGTCATGGGCAGGTTTAGCAAGCTCCTGCTTAATGGCAGCAAGACTAATGTTTTCATCATTAGCGGCTTCAATACCATCAGTGGCTAGGGTGTTAATCACACTGTCATTGCCTAAGACTTCAGTAATGTCTTTACCAGATTTTTCTAGAATTTGTTTTACCAATTCATAGCTCTCTGGATGCACACCGGTGGCATCTAAGGGCTCTTCGCCATCACGGATACGTAAGAAACCTGCGGCCTGCTCAAAGGTTTTAACCCCTAATCTTGGCACGTCTTTTAGCTGCTCACGATTGGTAAAGGCACCATGTTCTTTGCGATAGTTAACGATTTGTTGAGCCACGTTGCGGTTTAGACCGGCAATATGAGCCAAAATGGCAGGACTGGCGGTGTTCACATCAACGCCTACTGCGTTCACACAGTCTTGAGTGACTTTATCTAAGCTATCAGACAGCTGAGATTGGTTCACATCATGCTGATATTGACCAACGCCAATGGCTTTAGGCTCAACTTTTACCAGCTCCGATAAAGGATCTTGTAGACGGCGGGCGATTGACACTGCACCACGGATTGACACATCTAAGTCTGCCAACTCATCACTGGCAAGCTCACTGGCTGAATAGACCGAAGCACCAGATTCATTTACCACAACGGCTTTGGCAGTAATGTCGTCATCGGCATCGATAACTTCTTTAATCATAGCGTCGGTTTCGCGACTGGCAGTACCATTACCGATTGCTACCAACTCAACGTTATGCGTCTTTAGTAGCTCAGAGATAGTGGCTTTTGCTTCCTCCATCTTGTTGTCTGGAGCAAAAGGATACACTGTGGCGGTGGCAGGTGTATCGTCAGCATCACGAATAACTTGACCTTGCGCATCGATAACCGCCATTTTTACACCATGACGAATACCAGGATCAACTCCTAGGATTACTTTACGTCCTGCAGGAGCAGCCATCAATAAGTGCTGAAGGTTGCTAGCGAAGACAACAATGGCATCAGCTTCGGCAGCCAAGCGTTTTTCTGTTAATAAGCGGTGCTCTAAATGCGGACGCCATTTGTCTTTCCACAAGCTATTGGCCGCCGCCACTAAGAATTCACGACGCTCTTCTGGCTGCTTGGCATCTAATTCAAAGTTGCTGATGATTTTTTCGATGAAAGGCGCGTCTTCACCATCGACTTTCAGCACCAATACGTTTTCTTGACGGCCGCGTAGCATGGCAAGTAGGCGGTGATTAGGCAGACGAGCCAAGCTTTCACTGTGCTCAAAGTAGTCCGCAAATTTCTCACCAACCTCACGCTTTTCCTCAGAGGCTAAGCTTGAGTTGATGGTGGCTGTCTTAGCGAAACCGGTGCGTAAAGCATCCAGCAGCTCTAATTCTTGGGTCCATTCATCGATAATGATGGCTTCAACACCGGCCAGCTGTTTGTCGGTATCCGAGAAGTCAACATCAATCTCATTGCCAGTATCATCGGTAATACTCTCAGGTAACTGATAGCCTTGTAGCGCTTCAGTAGGGGTGATCTCGGTGGTTAGCAGCTTCTCAGCGACCTCTCCTAAGCCTGCAGCACGTGCTTTGGCAGCTAAAGAGCGGCGACGAGGACGGTAAGGCAGGTAGATGTCTTCTAACTCAAGCTTTGAGGTGGCTTGCTCAATGCGAGCTTGTAACGCTTCAGTTAGGTTGCCTTGGCTTTGTAGTAGCTCAAGAATTTTGGCACGACGTGACGCCATGTCGCGCTCATAATTCAAGCCTTTTTCTAAAGCACGTAGTTGGCTGTCATCAAGACCTTGCGTTTTTTCTTTACGATAACGGGCGATAAACGGCACCGTGGCACCTTCGTCGTAAAGCTTAACAAACGCATTGACTTGCGCAGGCTTAATGCCCAGCTCTTTTGCAAGCTTGGTATGGATGTTGGCAATGACATCAGCGGGCAAGTTAGTACTGCCTTGGCTGGTAGGGGTGTTGGTAGTTGGGGTATCGGTTTGGTTCATATCCGTATCGAAGTTAATAAATGTGGTTGGCATTATAGCAAAAGCTGACATAATAAAAACGCTTTTGCTTATTTATGTTTATTTCTGTCAATAAGTCTTGATTAATTAACAAACCCATACAGCACTACTATGTAATAGGTGTGTAATTTGTTTCATAATCTTATACACTAAATGATGTCCATTGTCAGGTTTGGTTTAATGTTATTTGGCTTAAACTGTAAATAGACGATGGACAATAGGGGATTTTAGGACGGCTAACAAATTGAGGCAATAGTCCCTTAGCATTATCTTGAATGAGTATCCCTTATTATTAAGCCAATCAATTATTAAGCTAATCATTTTATTATTAAGTTAATCATTGATTAATACTGGCTTCATAACCATATATAACATAAGACTTGATTTTATTTTAGATATAAAAATGCAAAATGTATTTTTCCCTTTACCTTCTGGGTTACTATAATAAATAAACAGTAGGAAAATATTATGTCAGACAATAAAATAAACAATACCGACAGTTTAACTCACCGTATATTGGTGGTAGATGATGATGCCCGTTTGCGCTCCTTATTACAACGCTTTCTGGAAGACGACGGCTTTGTGGTGCGTACCGCCCATGATGGCAGTCAGATGGATAAGTTGATGCAACGTGAGTTATTCTCATTGGTAGTGCTAGATTTAATGCTACCAGGAGAAGATGGTATTAGCATCTGTAAGCGCTTGCGTGAAGACAATAGTGATATTCCTATCATTATGTTGACCGCCAAAGGCTCAGACAGTGACCGTATTGCCGGCCTAGAGGCGGGTGCGGATGACTATCTACCCAAGCCATTTAACCCAAAAGAGTTGCTGGCTCGTATTAAAGCGGTTCTACGTCGCCATAGCCGCGAGTTACCTGGTGCCCCTTCGCAGCAGGTAGAAGTGGTAGAGTTCGGTCCTTGGACTTTGGATTTATCAACACGTACCTTAAAGCGAGATGGTAACGTGGTGACCTTAACTACTGGTGAGTTCTCAGTGCTAAAAGCTTTAGTGCAGCATCCTCGTGAGCCGTTAACTCGAGATAAGTTAATGAATTTAGCACGCGGCAGAGAGTGGGGTGCTATGGAGCGCTCTATTGACGTTCAAGTGTCACGCTTACGTCGTTTGATTGAAGACAATCCTTCGCAGGCTCGTTATATTCAGACGGTTTGGGGCGTGGGCTATGTGTTTGTTCCTGATGAAGAAGATGCCTAAATAATAGCTTTCTTTGTTCACAAAAAAAGGCACTCTATTTGATTTAGAGTGCCTTTTTAGTTTTTTATACTAAGAGCTTTTTATACTAAGAGTTTTTTATATTTTTATATTAAGAGCTTTTGATATCAGGGTTCTTGATAATACTTAGTGCTTTTTTATACTTTATGAGTCAGTACAGATTATTGATGTTAATAACCGTCTTCACTATGCTTAGCCAATAAATTAACGCAATTGACTGTCTTTACTGCCACGGCGATTATACAGCTCTTGTGTTTTGGCATGGGCTTCTAGCTCAGCTTGGCATTTGACACAGTGCTCAACTCCAGGCAAGGCTTGACGCCGAGCTTCTGGAATACGCTCGCCGCATTCTTCACAGAACTCTAAACTTTCACCTTTAGGCAAAGCTCTTCTTGCCCGTTCAAGAGCATCATTGACAGTGGCATCCATCTGTTCGTGCTCAGCGCCATCACGCGCCCATCCTCCGGCCATAATCCACTCCTTTTTTTATTCAGATTTGCCCAAATAAAATCAGGGCTCATCCTTAAGTTATGGGGCTATAAGGCGATTTTTCAAGGTAGAGAGCAGGTGCTAAATAGATTTAGCGGTACAAAAAAAGCAGAAGCTTATCAGCGCTTCTGCTTCTCTTAGGGCTTAAGTCATTATCAATGTCTAGGAGGACTTAAGCTATCCGTGGTGCGGTCTTTAGAAAAATAGGTTGTTAGTACTATGCGTTATTTTGGTTGCAAAGCGACAACCTGACCTCTCACTCCAATGCTGGCATCACTCATTAAGCACACATACGCTGGCATAATATCTTCTGGAGTCTTCAGGCTCATTGGGTTCTCGCCAGGGTAGGCATGAGCACGCATATTAGTACGTGTGCCGCCTGGGTTGATACAGTTAAAGCGTAAGCTAGTGGTGTTTTGAGTCTCTTGGGTAAAGATATCGCTCATGCCCTCAACCGCCTGCTTTGATAAGGCATAGGCACCCCAGAAAGCACGAGGATGAGTACCAACTGAACTACTGGTAAAGACAAAAGAGCCATTATCTACCTCTTTGACTAATGGCATTAGTACCTGAGTCAGCATAAAAGTTGCGGTGGTATTGATGCGCATCACTTGCTCAAAGGTCACGACGTCATACATCTCAAGCGGGGTTAGCGTCCCTAATATTCCTGCATTATGCAGCACGCCATGTAGCTCACCGATCTCTGTTCGGATAAGGTTTGCCAACTGCTGCATATCACTATAGCTAGCCGTCTCAAGATTCATGGGCATAATTGCAGGCTGCTTGCCACCGGCCGCTTCTATTTCATCATAAACAGCTTCTAACTTGCTTAGGGTTTTGCCTAGCAATAAAACAGTAGCACCGTACTTTGCGTAGGTGAGGGCAGCGACTCGGCCGATACCATCTCCTGCACCGGTGACTAAGATAGTCTTACCTTGTAAGCAATTTGGCTCAGGGCTAAAGGTGCGAATTTGTTCGTGGGTTAAAGGAGTTTGCGTCATAAGGTCACTATTCTTTTATTTAAAGAGAGTTTTATTTAAAAAGCGTTTTATTTAAAGAGAAAATATATTTACAGAGCACTGGGTACAGAGATCTTAAAAGCAGGGATCTAATCAGCATAAAGCTAGAGATAATCAAAATGTTTTGAGCGTAACAGTTTTACCAATGCCTTTGGAGTCTCAGCGATATAGTCAGCACCCCAATCTTCTAAATCATCTTGATCTTCAGGGGGAATATAACCATAGCTGGCCAGTACGTTGGTCATGCCAGCTGCTGTACCGGCTTGGATATCACGGATATGGTCACCGACGTAGATTACACTATTGGCAACTCCACGAGGCAGCTCAAGCTTCTCTAAAGCTAAGTACATAGGTTCAGGATCTGGTTTGGTTTTACTCACATCATCAGGGCAGACTAAGACAGAACAGCGTTCAGCAAGATCTAGGCTTTTTAGAAGCTTGGTAGATAAGTAACGAGGCTTATTGGTTACAATACCCCAAGGGATATCATTTTTATCATAAAAATCTAGCAAAGGCTCAAGCTCTGGGAATACTCGGCTGTCGACGCAGATATCCGCTTCATATCGGTCCAAAAATTGCTGACGGTATTGCTGCACCTGCTCCTCTGTAAGAGGCTGGTTATTGTGCTTCAACATTAGACTGACCATGGCACTTGCCCCCGCTGAAACTTGCTCACGAATGGCATCGTCAGAGGGGATGTGCCAACCATTGGCTTCAGACATATGACCAATGATGCGGATAAAGTCTGCTGCGGTATCGATTAAAGTGCCGTCTAAATCAAACAAGACGGCTTTGACGTAATTTGTTGACATAATTTTTGCTTTTTTTTAAAGAGGATTTAAGTAATTTAATTTAAAAGACTCAAAAGACAGAAGAATCGAGGCTTACTGCACATAGTTATTTGGCTGGCTTGGCTATTCAGTAGGCTTGACTACCGCCATCATGTAATTGACATCAACATTTTGTGCCAACCAATAACGCTTAGTAATTGGATTGTAATGTAAGCCGATTAAGTCTTGACGGTTAAAGCCGGCATTGATGGCCATTTTATCAAGCTCTGCTGGGGTAATGAACTTGGCGTAATCATGGGTGCCTCGATCTAATAAGCCTAGCACGTATTCGGCGCCAATAATGGCAAATAAGTAAGACTTGGGGTTACGGTTGATGGTAGATAGAACACAAACGCCGCCCGGCTTTAATAAGTCATAGCAAGCTTGCACAATCTGACTAGGATCAGGAACGTGCTCAAGCATCTCCATACAAGTGACCACATCGTAGCTTTCAGGCTGCTGAGCTGCTAACTGCTCAATAGCGATATGCTGGTAGCGCAAACGGTCGGTTAACCCCGACTGCTCAGCATGGACAGTCGCCGCTTGTAAGTTCTCAAGACCTAAGTCAACACCAGTAGCATCAGCGCCTCTGCGAGCCATGGATTCCGTCAAAATTCCGCCGCCACAGCCCACATCCAGTACTGTTTTTGCAGTTAACCCTGTGCCCATATAACGAATGACATTTTCTTCAATCCAGTTTAGGCGAAGCGGGTTAATCTCATGTAAAGTGGCGAATGGCCCTTGTTTGTCCCACCACTGGTTAGCGAGCTGGGTGAATTTACCCACCTCACTCATGTCCACGTTATTACCCAGATCGTTATTTGGTTGCTGGGCTGCACTTGGCGTGTTACTTTGTGTCTCAGCATTGGCAACGGGAGTTTCAGAAGGGGTTGAGTCGGTTGGCGTATTGAGCTGGGTCATGAGTTATCCTAAACCTTAAAGTTGTCTAATTATTAACCGAGTTTATTACTAAGTGGGTTAATTTTATTATTTTGAGTCTATATTGTTTATGTTATGGTCTATCTTACCACGCTTAATAAAATAGGGCATCTTCAATGGCGGGGTTTACAGACGATAATTTACAGTGTTTTACAAGATTTAACGCTACTTGTTAGGGCAATTTCGATAGCTTAATAACGCATATTTAACCATCTATTAAGGTTTTAGCAAAGCTTACGGTTCACACAACACTGATAAATGCGTTATCATAGCGCTACCTGAATAAGTAGCGACGACTCGTTGGCCTTGATTATCATTTTTTGGGTTAACTGTTATTTGATACTTATGGATTGGCTACCAACCTCTAAGTATCCAAGTGGCGAACTTCAAATTCAATATTGATCCCAAACCTATCTATATACATATTCTTAAGGAATTACGATGAAGTTTTATTCTCAGCGAGGTTTTGCTTTAGCCTCTTTAGTTGCCGCTGTAGGCTTAGCCTCGATGCCAGCCTCCGCAGCAGATTATGTGGCAGGTAAAGACTATGTAGTATTGGATAATCCTGAAAGCATTAATGGCGACAAAATTATTGTTCGCGAGTTCTTTTGGTATGGTTGTCCGCATTGCTATGCCTTAAATCCGCATATGCAAAAATGGGCCAAAACCAAGCCTAGCGATGTCCTATTTATGGAGTCACCAGCTGCCCTAAACCCAATGTGGGAAGTTAATGCACGCGGCTTCTATGCAGCTCAATTAATGGGCTATCAAGCGAAAACTCACAATAAATTGTTTGATGCTATTCATAAAGACAACAAACGTCTATTTGACCAAAACTCTTTATCTAAATGGTACACGGGCCAAGGCCTAGATCAAAAGAAATTCAACAACTTATATAACTCATTTGCGGTTAGCACCAAAGTGGCTCGTTCAAAAGCAGGTGCCAAACGTTATCAGTTAACGGGTGTGCCCGCTGTGGTTGTGCATGGTAGATATGTGGTACAAGGTGAGTCTGAGAAAGTGCCAAAGGTAGTAGACTATCTAGTAAAAAAAGTACGTACAGACTTAAAAGCAGGCAAATAGTTTTCGCTTGTTTGTCCAATGTATCTTACTTGTTCAATATCTCTCATTTGTCCACTAAATATATAAATAAGACCGAGCTTAGCTTGGTCTTTTTTTTATTTAATTGATTGAACTAAAGAATAGGGTGCTTAAGTTTTATAAACCAAATTTTACTAAGTAGGAGTGTTTTGTAAATTAATGGAAATTTCGATAAAAAAATATTGTAAATAAGAACCGTTATCGTTATCATGTAGGACAACTTATTACCCGGAAGTGCTCTGGCAAGCCAGTAGATGCCAACCAGTAGATGCTAATAAATGAGGATATCGAGATGATCGTTTGCATATGTAGTAATGTTAAAGACCGTCAAATAAAAGCCGCCCTTGCTTCAGGGGTCGACTCTATGGATGCCTTAAAAGCAACATTGGATGTGGCGACTTGCTGCGGCTGCTGTGAGCCTATGGTCAATGATTTTTTGGAAGAGCATCATGCAATGTGCGTGGATAGCGAACTGGCGGGTCAATTGGCCTATGCTGTATAAAGTTGAGTAGCGCTTAATTGAGAGGTGCTTAATTGAGTAGAGCTTGGTATAGAACAGCTTGATAATGATTTAGATTAGAAAAATAAGAATAGAAAAAAAAGAACGAATAATAATAAAAAACAAACTTAAAGTGAGCCATGAGAATATCGGGTTCACTTTTTTATGGCTAAGGACTTCTCATTTAGATTAGTTCCTCTATTCGCAGTTCCAAAAAACACTGTGTAATTGTTCTAAATTTGTTACTATATAAACCAATAAACAAGTAAATGAAATAGATAAATAAAAGGTAGCTACCATGAAAGGCAGTCAAAAAGTCATTGATTATTTAAACTTTTTGCTCGGGGGTGAGTTAGGGGCTCGCGATCAATATTTTATTCACTCAGAGATGTATGGTGAATGGAACTACGGCAAGCTATATGATCGTATTCACCATGAAATGCAAGATGAGACCCAGCATGCTCAAGCCATCATCCGTCGTCTATTAATGATCGGTGGTACGCCGGACATGACGGTTGATGCCATTACTGTGGGCAGCACGGTTCCTGAAATGCTGAAGCTTGACTTAGAGCTTGAATACAAAGTTCAGCAGCATCTAAAAGAGGGCATTACCCTTTGTGAGCAAGAGCATGATTATGTGACTCGTGATATCTTGGTAGCTCAGTTAGAAGATACTGAAGAAGATCATGCACACTGGTTAGAGCAGCAGCTTCGTTTAATTGATATGATGGGTCTGCAAAACTACTTACAAAGCCAAATGGGCGATATTTCAGAATAAGCCATTAAGCCATATTGGTCAGAATTATTTTATAATTTCAGCACCCAATAAGTGCTAAAGCAAAAGTAGGGGAAAGTTATGCAGGGTGATAAAGAAGTCCTTAGTGCGTTAAATAAGGTACTTGGTCAATCATTAATCGCCATTAACCAGTATTTTTTGCATGCTCGTATTGCCAAAAACTGGGGTATTGAAGAGTTAAATGAAGCCTTCTATAAACAGTCTATTGCTGAGATGAAGTGGTCAGACGCACTGATTGAACGTATTTTGTTATTAGAGGGGCTGCCAAACTTGCAAGAGTACGGTAAGCTGTTCATCGGTGAAGATGTGGCGGAGATGATTGAGTGCAATGTACGCTTAGAAGACCAGAAATTTGCCACTATTACCGAGTCAATTACGCTATGTGAACAAAAGCAAGATTATGTGTCACGTAAGCTGTTACTAGATTTAAAAGAAGGTAACGAAGAGTATTCAGACTGGCTAGATACCCAGCAAGAGTTGATCGAAGCTATGGGTCTAGAAAACTATGTCCAAGCCAAAATTGACGACTAATAAGGCGCTGTCAATACCTTAGCTTAATAGAGTCTAGCTTATTTAAGAGCAGCTTATATCAACTTATGCCAGCTTACAAAAGTAAGTTGGTATTTTTTTATCTATTTAGTTTAATCATCAGTTAAGGTGTACTCATTAGCCAGTTACAGCTATACTAAAAACGCAAGGTTTATTTGTGGTATAACTAGATGAACCCCAACATATAATTTGAATAAAAAAAAGGAGTAGCTATGCCTGCATTACGCCCCGACGTTGATCCCGATGGTTTATTAGAGTATTCAGTGGTCTATACTGACCGTGCCTTAAACCATATGTCAAAAGTATTTCAACAGGTAATGAATGACTTATCCAGTAACTTAAAGCAAGTTTACGCAGCAGATGCTGTGGCCATTGTGCCAGGCTCAGGTACCTATGCTATGGAAGCCATTGCCCGCCAATTAGCCACTGATAAGAACTGCTTAGTTGTGCGTAACGGTTGGTTTAGTTATCGCTGGACTCAGATTTTAGAAAAAGGAAAGATTGCCAGTTCAGTAGCGGCATTAAAAGCAAATCAGGTGGAAGGTGAGTCAGAAGAGGGCACCCCAAATCCTTTCGCTCCGGTAGCTATTGAAGAGGCTGTGGCAGCGATTAAAGAGCAAAAGCCAGACTTAGTATTTGCTCCTCATGTTGAGACCGCTTCTGGCATGATATTGCCTGATGACTATATCAAGCAGTTGGCAGACGCTGTACATAGTGTGGGCGGCTTGTTGGTTATTGACTGTATTGCCTCAGGTTGTATCTGGTTGGATATGAAGCAGCTGGGTATTGATATCCTTGTTTCAGCCCCACAAAAAGGCTGGAGCAGCACCCCATGTGCAGGCCTTGTGATGCTAAGCGAAAAAGCTGTGGCTCAGGTAGAAGCAACAGAATCTGATAGCTTTAGTTTGGACTTAAAGCAGTGGTTAACTATCATGCGTGCTTATGAAAATGGCGGCCATGCCTATCATGCCACTATGCCAACTGACAGCTTACGTATGTTCCGTGATGTGATGTTGGAAGCTAAAGACATTGGCTTTGAAGAGTTAAAACAAGCGCAGTGGGAATTAGGCAATCGCATTCGTGACTTGTTAGAAGATCGCGGCATCCAAAGCGTGGCTGCGGAAGGGTATCAAGCGCCAGGAGTTGTGGTGTGTTACACCGATGATGAAGAGATACACAAAGGCCGTGCTTTTGCTGAACACGGTATGCAGATCGCATCTGGCGTACCGCTACAAGTGGGTGAGCCTGATGGCTTCCAGAGTTTCCGTCTGGGTCTATTTGGTCTTGATAAACTAACCGACATAGATGGTGCGGTAGAGCGTTTTAAAGCGGTATTGGATAAAGTACAGCCCGCTTAATGAAGAGAGCCATCTAAGCTTGATGACATAAGCTTTTGGTAAAACAATAAAATTAGATAAAACAATAAAAAATGCCCATTGATATATCAATGGGCATTTTTGTTGACTTCTTATTGATTAAAGCAATCATTGTCGTCTAGTGCATAACCTTCGGCTCTTCATTGGCCATAGATTGAGCGGCATTACGTAGCTCGAACTTCTGGATTTTACCGGTGCTTGTTTTTGGGATTTCGCAGAAGATAACGTGTTTGGGTACTTTAAATTTTGCTAAGTTCTGGCGGCAGTGCTCAATAACCTGCTCGCGGGTCAAAGTAGCCCCTTCGGCAATTTCAATAAAGGCCACCGGTACTTCGCCCCATTTCTCATTGGAGGCGGCGACCACGCCGCAGCTACTCACTTGTGGAAGAGTATAAAGAATGTTCTCGATTTCAATACTGGAGATATTTTCTCCTCCTGAAATGATGATGTCTTTTAAGCGGTCCATAATCTTAATATAGCCATCGGCATATTTCACCCCCAAATCTCCAGTGCGGAACCAACCGCCTGAAAAGGCTTCTTCGGTTGCTTTGAGGTTTTTTAGATAGCCCTTCATGACCATATTGCCTTTTAATGCCAGCTCTCCCATTTCAGTCCCATCGGCTGCAACTGGCTCATTGGTGCCTTGTTTTAGTACTTCAAACCCCGTCATTAGATGTGAGGTAGTACCTTGACGAGATTTCTTAGAAGCACGCTCGGCTACCGACAGCTGTTGCCACTCGTCATGTTCTGCACAGATAGTCACTGGGCCATAGACCTCCGTCAAGCCGTAAACGTGAGTGATATTAAAATTCATGGCTTCCATCTTCTCTAACATCGCCTCTGATGGTGGGGCACCGGCCACAAAGCCATTCACGGTATGAGTAATGGCTTGTTTTAGCGCTTCATCGCCAGTAGAGATCATATTATGCACAATAGGCGCGGCACAATAATGGGTGATGTTATATTTGGAAATCAGCTTGAGGATTAAGTTGGCATCAATTTGACGTAAACATACGTTAATACCTGCTCGTTCAGCCACTGTCCATGGGAAGCACCAGCCGTTGCAATGGAAGAGGGGTAGGGTCCACAGATAAGTATTGAACTTCGGCATATCCCAATCAAGGATATTGGATAAAGCATTAAGCGTGGCGCCTCGATGATGATAGACCACCCCTTTAGGTCTGCCAGTGGTGCCAGAAGTATAGTTTAAGGCAATAGCATCCCATTCATCTGCGGGGTATATGGTCTGGTCAAATTCTTTTGCAGCTTGCTCATTATCGAATTCACCTAACTCAATTAACTGCTCGTAACTCATTTTTCCGAAAGGTTCCACCTCAGGATAGGCCCTGTCGGTGGCATGAATTAGAATCAAATTAGGAAAAGTTTCTTCAATAAGCTCCACATGCTCCACAAATTCACTGTCTAAGATTAGCGCCTTTGCTTCTGAGTGCTGCAAACAAAAAGTCAGGGCATTGATGTCTAGCCGAGTGTTCAAAGTACATAATACGCCTTGTGACATGGGCACCCCAAAGGCGGCCTCGACCATAGCTGGGGTGTTGGGCGCCATAATGGCCACAGTGTCATCTTTATTAATACCCAGCTTTCTTAATCCATGCGCAAGATTGCGGCAGCGACTATAAGTTTGTGACCAAGTGTAGGTAATCGGTGCTTGTACCAAGTCATCATAAATGATGGAGGTTTTATTGGGATATACAGAAGCTGTGCGCGCGATAAATTGTAGAGGAGTTAATGGCTGGTAGTTGGCCTCACTTTTAGCTAGGCCCGTACTATAATCGGTCATTGCAGATAGTCCTTTATCAGAATTTAGAGAGTTCGTATCTTAGTGAGAGTGCCTAGACGGTCATTGTATATCCTTTGCATGACCTAGCTTAATCAGCTTATGATACGATGGTTATGAGTATATGTTAACTGAATTTATCTAGTCAATATATAACTACTAAATACATAACTACTAATAGCTACTAATTGTAAGGCAATAAAAACGATATTAACATACGGTGGTTAAATGATATTATCAGATTGACTTAGCCTAAGACTCATCTGGCATATGCTGAGTATGGTCTATGCTCTTGGTTATATATTTCTGTTAAACATTACTACTTATTGGGTTTCGTGTTACTTTGATTTTAATAAGGATATTTTTTATGGCAACCGCTGCTACCTCTAACGCTTTAAACAACTCACATGGCAATGGCACAGGGGAAGGCTCTGGCTCTACTAATATTGCCGCCACAAATGTTCCTTATCCGCATATCTTTCAGCCTTTGGATTTGGGTCATACCAAATTAAAAAACCGTATTGTTATGGGCTCAATGCATACTGGTCTAGAAGATCGCTTCTATAATTATGGGAAGCTGGCAGCCTATTTTGCTGAACGTGCCAAAGGCGGTGTGGGCATGATGATCACTGGCGGTATTTCTCCTAACCGTGAAGGTTGGCTGTTGCCTGCAGGTGGGACGATGAATACCAGAGCAGATGTGATTAATCATCAGCGTCTAACCCGTGCTGTGCATCGACATGACAGCAAGATTATCATGCAAATCTTACACAGTGGTCGCTATGGTTATCATCCATTTGTGGTCTCTGCTAGTCCTGTTAAATCTCCCATTTCTCCTTTTAAACCACGCCAGATGAGTGTTAGAAACATCAAAAGCACAGTTGAGGATTATGCCCGCTCAGCTTCTCTAGCTAAGCAAGCAGGATATGATGGTGTGGAGATTATGGGCTCAGAGGGTTACCTGCTAAACCAATTCTTATCACGCCATGTCAACCAACGCAAGGATGAGTATGGTGGCGATATCCATAATCGCATGAAGTTCCCGCTTGAGGTAGTCAAAGCGGTACGCGAAGCTGTGGGCGAAGACTTCATTATTATTTTCCGTCTATCTATGATTGACCTAGTAAAAGACGGCAATGTCATGGATGAAGTGATTACCGTTGCAAAAGCCTTAGAAGAGGCGGGTGTGTCTATTATTAATACCGGTATTGGCTGGCATGAAGCGCGGGTACCAACTATTGTCACTAGCGTGCCTCGTGCAGCATTTGTTGATTACACTGCTGAAGTGAAAAAGCATGTGTCTATCCCAGTAATGGCTGCCAACCGTATTAATATGCCTGAAACGGCAGAAAGTATTTTGTCATCAGCACAGGCTGATCTTATCCAAATGGCGCGTCCTTTCTTAGCTGATCCAGACTGGGTTAATAAAGCTAAAAATGGTGAAACGGATCGTATTAATACTTGTATTGCTTGTAATCAAGCTTGCTTGGACCATACCTTCGAAAATAAACGCTCTACTTGCTTGGTTAACCCTCAGGCTTGTTATGAAACTGAGCTAACTTACGAGCCTACTAAAGAGCCGAAAAAAGTAGCGGTAATTGGCGGTGGTGTGGCTGGTATGTCAGCGGCGACTGTGGCAGCCAAACGTGGTCATGAGGTGACGCTTTATGAAGCAAAAGATATCTTAGGGGGTCAGTTCAACTATGCCAAAGTGATTCCCGGTAAAGAAGAATTCTTTGAAACCACCCGCTACTTCCTAAATGAGCTGAATCATCAAGGGGTGACCATCAAGCTAAACACCAAAGTTACCAAAGAGATGCTAGATGAAGCCAACTATGACCATGTGGTAATTGCTACCGGTGTTGTGCCACGTAGCTTAGAAGGTAAGCTTGAGGGGGCGGATAATCCAAAAGTTATCAGCTATGCTGAGCTATTATCGGGCGAAAAAGCTGTGGGCGAGACGGTTGCAGTTATCGGTGCGGGCGGGATTGGCTTCGATGTCAGTGAGTACTTAACCGCGCGTCATGGTCAGCCATTACATGAGCTAGGGCCTGAAACTCTAAAAGACCCAAGCTACCGTCCTGAGCCGCTGTCAGTAGCAGATTGGAAGCAAGAGTGGGGTGTGGATGGCCATGTCGATTATCAAACTGAGGGTGGCTTAACCAAACCTGAAAAAATTGTGCCAATACGTCAAGTGTATTTATTACAACGCCGAGAAGGTCGTCTTGGTAAAGGCTTAAACAAGACCACTGGCTGGGTGCACCGTGCTCATATTAAGTCACATGGGGTGATGCAAATGCCGGGAGTGACCTATGACAAAGTCACCAATGAAGGGTTATGGGTAACTACGCCTCAAGGACACAGCCAGTTATTGCGGGTGGATACAATCGTGGTCTGTGCCGGCCAAGAGTCGGTAAATGACTTAATGCCAGCGGTAACCGATATTAAGAAAGGCAAAGCCACTAAAAAAGGCAAGACTGAGTATCATATTATCGGTGGGGCTAAGTTAGCGGCAGAATTGGATGCCAAGCGTGCGATTCGAGATGGTGCTGAACTAGCAGCTCAGCTATAAAACTGGCAATAAACCTTAATAGAGATAGTTAAAAAGAGGCGGTTATTAACCGCCTCTTTTTTATTGATGAAAGGTAAGTGTGGTGAAAATCTGTGGTTAGTAACCTAAATTAGATAGTAGATTTAGCCAGCCATATCGAGTAGAAAATGAAGGTTAAAACTAGCACTACACCGCTACCATGCTTCATTTCGCCCTGACGTCTGAAGGCAATAATTGCCAAAATAAACAGCAACACCGTCACTAAGCCTACCATCAACATATCTCGCGGTAATATCTGCGGATCAATGTTTTGCATTGGTTTAATAATAGCAGCTAGACCGACTACACCTAAGGTATTAAATAAGTTAGAACCAATAACGTTGCCCAGTGCCATGTCATGCTCACCGCGTCTGGCTGCGGCCACACTGGCTACTAACTCAGGTAGGGAGGTGCCAATGGCCACAATGGTAAGCCCAATTAGAAGCTCGCTCATTCCCCATAAAGTGGCCAGCTCGACCGCGCCCCAAACAATGGCTCTTGAGCTAGCAATTAATAAGCTAAGTCCCAAGATTAAAGTGGCAAAAGACTTTAAGACATTAACTTTTTGTTTTGCGACCAACTCTTCTGGCAGCTCCACCTTGTCTTTATTGCCACGTAGGCCTAAGAATATCTGTATCATTAGCACAGCCGCTAAAGTCACAACCAACACAACACCATCGGCAAAGGACAAACTGCCATCAGCTAACTGAATGGCAGCCAAAGCAGTAGCCATTATTAACAGCATAAGATCATAACGAATTACATCGCTACGAATGATGATGGGGCTAATGAGAGCAGTAATCCCCAGCACCAAGGTAATATTGATGATATTAGAGCCATAGGCGTTACCTAAGGCTATATCTGGGCTACCTGCTAAAGCTGCTAATGCAGAAACGACTAATTCAGGGGCAGAGGTGCCAATCCCTAAGATAATCACTCCAATTAAGAAGCTAGGCATATTAAAGCGCACAGCCAGACTGGTTGCTCCATCAATAAATGTATCAGCACTCCAGACTAAAATAGCCAGGCCAAGGATAACCGCGAGAGTTGCTAGGCCCATAAAAAACTCCAATATAGATTAAAAAAAATAAAAAATGCTAAGCAATATGAGTCGCTTAGCATTATAAATAAAGACATCAAAAAGTATAGATTAAGAGACTTGCACAGGAATAACATTAGCCGTGTCTTTTACGGTATTGTCTTCGTTGCAGTAAACTAATTTTGGTTTATGAGTATCGGCTTCTTTTTCGGCCTTCTGTGCATAAGCACAAATGTTATCAATATCGCCTAAATCGGCCATGTAAGCTGCTGCACCGTTTAATGAAATAATGCCAGAGCCTGCTTCAGCACGAATGGCATAGGTACGAAAACGCTTACCATTGCTGACATTATAGATATCAATCGACTCGTTTTCACGAATACCAGCCAAATCTAACAAGTCACCATCTATCCCACAAGAACCTTCATAATGCAGGTCAGCATGAGTGACACGGGCACGGTGTAGTTTGCCTTTTAGTAAGGTCAATAACATAGAGGATTTCCTTGAAATTATGGACTAGAGGTCGTGCAGAAAAGAATTAGAAAGCAAATTATACCTATAAAATGAATGGTTTTCTGCAATTTATACCTAAATTGTCACAAAAATAAATTATCAAAAAACTTTTGAGTAAGCCAGTGTTAAGCATCAGCCACTTCAAAGGTAGAATAGGGCAAAAAAGCCATCGTTAGCGACAGCTTATTTAGTTAATAGCAATATTAAGAGCAATAATTAGCGGTTGGGCAACTTGAAGCCATTAATCTGGCTGCGTGCTTTTTCGATATCACCGGTTACCATCAGCTGTAATGAGTCCATGGCCGCATCCAGAGCAGCTTCAATAGCAACCTGATCATCAGCAGAGGGTTTGGACAAAACATGGCCACTTACTTTGGACTTATGACCGGGATGGCCAATACCAATACGCAAGCGATGGAAGTCATTTCCAAGATGAGGAGTAATATCACGCAGTCCATTATGGCCGCCATGACCACCACCTGTTTTAAGCTTAATACTTCCCGCAGGAATATCTAACTCATCATGGGCGATCAGTAGTTCTTCTGGTTTAATATCGTAATATTTTACCATTGGAGCCACAGATTGGCCTGACTTATTCATAAAAGTCATCGGCAACAATAGGCGCACATCGGTATCAAAGATACGACCACGGCCAGTTAAACCATGAAACTTTTTGTCAGCTGCCAGTTCAATATTAAATTGGTCAGCAATCAGGGCCACAAACCAAAAGCCAGCATTATGTCTGGTTTCGACATACTGCTGACCTGGGTTGCCAAGCCCAACAATAAGCTTAAGTTGGGACATAGCGTTCTCACTGTATAATAAATTATGTCTGCCAGTATATAGTCTTAGATAACTGCCCGAAAGCAGTCATCTAACCTATTGGCAGGAGACGAATTATTCTTCGCCTTGGTCGTCTTCACCACCTTGCTCAGAAGCAGGTACGTCAGCTGCGTCAACTTCTTCTTCAGTATCTTCGTCAACTTCTTCAATAGTTGGTGCCTGCATGTTAACTACAGTACGGTCAACTGGCTCATCAACGTCTAGTTCAAAGATGATAACACCTTCAGGAAGTTTGATGTCTGTTAAGTGTAAAGATTCACCGATTTCTAGACCTGATACGTCAACTTCTAGGTATTCAGGAAGATCTTGTGGTAGACATACGATTTCGATGTCAGTGATTAGGGTAGATAAGATACCACCAGCTTTAGTACCTGGTGCTTCTTCACGACCTGTGAAGTGAACTGGGATGTTCATGTTGATCTTCTGACCTTTAACAATGCGCTGGAAGTCAGCATGCATTGGGAAGCCTTTAGATGGGTGACGCTGTAAGTCTTTGATAACTGCTAGCTGCTCTTCGCCATCCAATTGGATAGTCAAAATGTTTGAGAAGAAAGCTTCGTTTTCTAGAAGTTTCCAAAGCTCATTGTTTTTGATAGCGATAGTTGTAGGCTCTTCGTTACCACCATAGATGATGGCAGGAACTAAGTTTTGCTTACGCAGGCGGCGGCTCGCACCTTTGCCCTGCTGATCGTCGGTACGGACAATGCCGTTTACCGTGTATAGAATATTACTCATGAGAGTATCCTTGATTAAATTATTTAGGGTTTGATGTGTTCAAGCTACGCTTGCGACCAACGTGGCCAGACACACATCTGTGTGCTGTATAGCAGATATTACCGGCAGTTAATATAGTTCCGGTACTTTTTGCTTACATACAGAGGGCGTATTATACGGATAATGAGCACTAAAATCCAGTACAAAAAAACCGCCATCTAAAAAGACAGCGGTTTTTGTGATATCAATAAAGCTTATTAAGCCAGAAATGTTCAGTCAATAGACTCAAACATAGCGCTAATAGACTCTTCATTATTGATACGACGTAAGCTTTCAGCCAGTAGTGAGGCAATAGTTACTTGACGGATTTTGTCACAAGCTTTTGCTGCCTCAGATAAAGGAATACTATCAGTAACTACTAGCTCATCCAATACTGAATTGCTAATGGTCTGAATAGCATTACCCGATAATACTGGGTGAGTGATATAACCTAAGACACGGCGTGCGCCATTGTCTTTAAGCGCTTGAGCAGCTTTACACAAGGTGCCTGCAGTATCTACCATGTCGTCTACGATCACGCAATCACGGTCTTTTACATCACCAATGATATGCATAACTTGTGATTCGTTAGCGCGAGCACGGCGTTTATCGATAATAGCAAGATCGGTGTTGCCGCCAAGCTCTTTGGCCATAGCGCGAGCACGAACCACACCGCCTACATCCGGTGAAACAACCATTAGGTTATCATAACCTTGTTTTCTAAGGTCTTTTAGTAATACTGGAGTACCATAGATGTTGTCTACTGGAATATCGAAGAAGCCTTGGATTTGATCTGAGTGCAAATCCACAGTCATCACCCGGTCAATGCTAACGATGTTAAGCATATCAGCCACAACTTTGGCTGAGATTGGCACACGTGCTGAGCGAGGACGACGGTCTTGACGAGCATAACCAAAATACGGCATTACAGCAGTGATGCGGCCAGCACTTGAACGGCGCAGGGCATCAGCCATAACCATGATTTCCATCAAGTTATCGTTAGTAGGGGCGCAAGTAGGTTGAAGAATGAAAACGTCTTTACCACGAACATGCTCTTTAATCTCGACAGCAATTTCGCCATCAGAGAAGCGCGTGACATCAGCACGACCAAGAGGAATATGTAGGTGATCAGCGACAGTTTTTGCCAGTTCAGGGTGGGCATTACCCGTAAAAATCGCCAGGTATGGCATGGTCCAAGTCCTATTTATTTGACTTAAGAGAGGAGCAGTAGAGACTGCACAAATAAAGAAGAAAGTTGAACGTTTGGAAAATGGCAGGGGTAGCTGGACTCGAACCAACGGATGTCAGGATCAAAACCTGATGCCTTACCAACTTGGCTATACCCCTGTAACAGACAAACTTTATCAAGAAATAATATGCTGCTACTAAATTAGCATATCTCTTAATAATTTACTATCAAAATATTAATAAATTCGTTTCACTAATATTTTGATACTTTTTACTTGTTGTCTTCTCGGTAGCGTTCGAGGCGAACTATACCGAAAACTAACTAGATATGTCAATAAACTAAAGCATTTAATTTTATAAATTACTGCCTTAGCCTATGACGAATATGGCAGGGGTAGCTGGACTCGAACCAACGGATGTCAGGATCAAAACCTGATGCCTTACCAACTTGGCTATACCCCTTTATGGGCGAGTTATTATACACAACAATTTATAGATTGCAACTGTTTTTCTAAGTTATTTAAAAAATATTAAGATTATGAGCTCAGACCATGTTTTTTGTCCCAGTTTGTCCCAGTAATAAAGACTCACTTATCAAAGCGTGACAGGGGGGTGGGTTATTTGTCATATAAGTTTGTATTTGCGGGGTCATTGTCTCAGCAATAGGCAAAAATACACTACTGCCTGTGCCCGTCATTCTGGCAGAGCTGTGGGTGAGTGACTCTAGTTTTTTTAGGTAAGTCAGGGCTTGTTTTACTTCAGGTACTAAGTTTGTCACTACCGGCTCAAAGACATTGCTAAAAGGAGGGTAGAGCTGATTAAGATAGCCTTCGCTATTTTCTTCAATGTCGCACACGCTCATAGCTGGAATGTCTCGGCGCAAGTCAGGATGGGCAAATAGCGCCTGAGTAGAAGCATGGGCATTGGGGTTTAATAAAAGATAATGCTGCGGCGGTAGTGACAGTGGAGTTAGCTTCTCGCCTATGCCTTCTGCAATAGCATCTTGACCCATGATAAAAATGGGCACATCAGCGCCGACATTACGGCCAATATCAATTAAGGCTTGCTGCGTTAAATTAAGGCCCCAGAGCTTGTTTAGTGCCAAAAGGGTGGTTGCTGCATTGGAGGAGCCTCCGCCTAGTCCAGCCCCAGTAGGCAGTACTTTATCAAGCTTAATATCAATCACTGGCAGCCGATCTATCCTCTCGAAGAGTTGGGTATTGGCTTTAACAGCATGAATTAGAGCCAAGGCCGCTTTCGTAATCAGGTTGTCACAGAGGTTTGTAGTGACTGATATCGTAGAGTCTAAAGTGATGGGCAGTGTGTTATCTGTAAAGTCTTGATGCGGATTAAACAGCTTGTCACTGACCTGAAAATGTAAGGTATCGCCCCAGTTAAGCAGTCGAAATACTGTTTGTAAGTCGTGATACCCATCTGCACGTTTACCGGTAATGTGTAAAAACAAGTTGATTTTTGCAGGGGAGAATAGGCTAAGCTTGTGCAAAGAGGTCATAGAATAATCACATCGAAGACAGAAGAGGAATCAAAATAAAGCATTGAAGGTATTAAGCAGTTGAACGCTATAACACCCTCAAAACTAATGTAAACAGATGCAAAACTGATGCAAATTACCCATGCGAAATGGTCATAATTACTTTGTGACCATCAGCACGAGATACTGTAATTTTATTGGGCGTACGTGCGTTGGCAGTATTGTCTTTATACTTAAAGCTGGCTACCCAGTCCCCGTTTTGTGAGGTTTGTAGGCGGCCTTGAGCATCTAGCTGGCTGTTAGTATCTGAGGGTGCAGGGCGACCAGAGATCCAATGGCGAAGCTGTGAAATAGGGGCTTGCCAACCTGTGGCTTGTCGTAATAAATCTTCAGGAGAAGCTGCTTTAATCTCCCCCGTGCGGTCACTCACTAAAGTAGCACTATGCCCATCATACTCAATAACGGTATGACCAATGCCTAGAGCACCAGTCAAGTCTATGGCAAAGCGCTCCTGCTCTTGGGCCCAGACATAAAAGGCACTGCCAGTTTGGGCTGCACTGTTTTGAGTTTGCGGGGTAGTGATGCCAATTTTGCCGCGGATATTAAAGCTTTGTAATAACTCTGGGTACTGTGCCACGTTGCCAGTAAGCACATTGCTATTAGCATTAGGTGTTGCGCCCATGTGCTGCGTGGTTTGACAGCCAGTAATGATAAAAGCACTGGTGGCCAAAACTAGACTGAGGCTTGCTGTTTTTGACAGCGCTTTAGAAAAAAAGAGTTTTGGGCTTGAGCATAGAGGTTTGTTGCTGAGCAATGTGATCATAATTATCCTTAATTTGTTCAGGCTTAGTTTGTATTTGTATTGTTTGGTCTGTATTCGTGCGGTTGTATAGGTAAAAGCTTAAAGACAGAGTAATTGAAAGTATAGATGAAAATAGAAGCTTTATAAAAGATGATGATTTTATCAAGGCTTTGTGAGTTTTAAGAGTCTGTAGCGTTCAAGTTTTGTGTCTGTATTGCTAACACTGCTTAAAGCCTACCTATCAACCATTCAAGAGCTAAACCAGTTACTCAAAGATTAGCCTGATCAAAAGCAAGTTCAATAAAAAACTAGCCCACTTAATACCAGTTCATTTAATACCAGTTCACTTAAGAACAGGCAGGCTAGTTAGTAAGATTGCAATCTATCGCTGATATCTTGCTGGCCGACGGCAAAGCGCTGCTGAATATCAGCGAACAACTCTAAGACCTTATCTTGTTGATCTAAACCTTGATAGGCACGAAGTAATATAATCCCTGAATCCAGATTAGGTGAGATCTCGTAGGGTATTTCGAGATACTCAATTACTTGCTGGTATTGCTCTTTGGACAGTGCATCAGAGGCCACTATGTTTAACGCTGCTAAATAGTTCTGTTGATCAAATTGGGGCGAATCAAAGGGCAATGCCAAAATTGACTGCGCTAAACTTAGAGCTTGAGTCACATCTTGCTCATCGCCTATCTCAAACAATAGTTTGGCAGAGGCGATTATGTAATCTGGGTTCTCAGGATCAATGAGCAGTAAACGATCAAGCAGCCTACGCTTTAGTGCAGTGTCTTGTTCGTTGTCTAAAAGCTGGGCCCGAGCAAATATCAGCTTAGTATCATCTGGATAGCGTTTATTGGCCTCAGCTAAGATGTTTTTTGCGGCGGTTAGCTTGTCTTGTTGACGCAAAATGTCCGCTTGCATAATGGCGCTTTCGGGTCCATAGACATCAAACTGTTTACTAAATTGCTTCAAGGTCGCTAGTGCTTCATCTGCATGCCCTTGCAAAAGCTGAATAGATACCAACTTTTGACGCGCCTTTAGTACCAAATTCTCTTGCATTACCTTGGATAAAAAGCGCTCTGCTCTATCAAACTTCTGTTGTCGCTCGGCGCTAATGCCAAGATAGTAGTAAGCTTGATCGATATAGGCTGGTGAGGAGGCAAGAGCAGATAACAGCTCATCCGCTTGGGAATAGGCTTCAATATCGATACTGACTAAGGCGGCGAGTAGTGTGACCTCTTCATCGTGGAATAATTCGTGAGCTTGTAATAAAAGCTGATGTGCTTCTTGCGTCTCACCCAGCTCCAAGCGATAGCGAATTTCGTATAGATACAGGGTCTTATTGTTCTTTAGTCGTTGTCGCTCAGCACTAATAAACTCCAAGACCTGACGATCAGGTTGAAGCTGCTTTAAGATATCGGCTTTTAATACAATAAAAGGGGCATTATCAGGCTTGAATTTTAAGGCACGGTTTACACTCAATAAAGCGATATCTGGCTGACCTAATTGCGACATTAAGCCTGCCTGCATCACCAACAAAGAGGGGTTGTCATGCTTGGGAAGGCGCAATAAGGTTTCTAGCAATAAGCGCTGATCAGACTCATTGGTGGGGTAAATACCAATGAGAATCTCACTAAGATCCGCTTGGTTATCATATTCTAAAATTTCAGTGAGCACCTTGCCTGATAAATTATAATCATGAGCCTTTAGTGCTAAATGAGCCACGTAGAATAGAGCCGGGACGTGTTCGGTATTTTGTCGTTGCCATTTAACTGCGAATGCCAAGGACTCTTCTGGCATCTCATACAGTAAGGACAGCTCTAAGGCACGCTCAAAGACCGTGGTGGACTCATCTTTAAAGGACTCTTGCTTGTAAAGCTGTAACCCTGCGTCTATCTCACCGCGGTTAATCAAGAACTCAGCTTGCATCACGTTTAGCAAGCTGGGTCTATCTTTGGTAAGAGATAAACGGCCATGAGACTCTTCTGTTATTTGGTTGTTAATATTAGACGTCGCTATCAGTTCAGCTTCTGACAGAGTGGATTGAGCGGTAGGCTCTACAGTATCTTTTTTGTCTTTAATGCTGATAATTGGTGATAGCACACGGCGTATTGGGTCAAAAACACTGGCAGAGGCAGAGACAGAGTGCGTTGCCATACTGGCCAGACTTAAGAAAATACATAAGCGTAATAAGCGCTGACGGGTAAGGCTCAGAGACTTTCTTTGATGAACCTGTTTTTGCGGAATTTGTTTTTGATTATCCTGTACTTTTTTTGGTACTTTGCGGCTTGAAGCGGCTCGCAAATGACGCTTTGAGTATTTGGCTAAAGCTGCTTTTTTTAGCTGAGTGTTCAAAGTCTGCTTAAAGGGTAGGCGCCGGCGAGTCTGAGTATCACCAAAAAGAATTTTGGTCCTCTTTGTTACTTTTTTAGACTTATTAATCTGCTGTAAAAAAAGCATAAACTTCCGACTGGTGTAATAAGATGAGGTGCATTTGGCAGTGTTTAATTGGAGGACAGGAACTCCTGATTCAACGAAAACGGCGTTTTCTATAGATTAGATGTAGTCCAACTAGCGGTACTCAAAAGAATCTATAAGATAATTCCTACAATATATACTTCCTACAATAAAAGGCATTAATTCGAGCACCGCTGACAGCAGAATATGAGATTCTATTATAATCAATTATTAGTCAGTCTAATAGTGCTGTCCGTGTTACTTCTGGCGTTGCCATAGCCAGTCTGCTAGCGCGGTTAACGCACTTTGCTGTCCGAAACTATCGACAATTGCTTGTTTGCCGTCAACAAACAACGACTTAGCATAATCTGTTGCTGTATCTACACCCATTAATCTGACATAGGTCGACTTATTCAACCCTTCATCACTACCAGCCGGCTTACCTAAAGTATCGGTGCTGGCAGTCACATCTAAAATGTCGTCTTGAACTTGAAAGGCTAGGCCAATGTTTTGAGCAAACTGGGTCAAAGCGACCAATTGCTCAGCGTTGGCATCAGCACAGATACCGCCCATAAGCACTGCCGCTTCGATTAAAGCCCCGGTCTTGTCACGGTGGATGGCTTCAAGCTCGGCTTGGGTAATCTGTTTATTTTCAGCATTCAAGTCAAGCATTTGACCTGAGACCATTCTTCTAGCTCTTGGCGCCAAGATTGTTAATAATTGAGCAGCCTGCTCAGCTGCAATGGGGGTGAACCCTTCGATATCAGCGGTTAAGGCTTCAAAAGCTAAGGTTTGGAGGACATCCCCTGTCAGCATGGCAGTGGCTTCATCAAATTTGATATGGCAAGTGGGACGGCCACGGCGTAAGTCATCGTCATCCATACAAGGTAGGTCATCGTGGATAAGCGAGTAAGTGTGCACAAATTCTATCGCTAGCATGGCCCGTCGGCAGTTGTCTGACAAAATTGAGTTCAACGATGTTTCAGTCTTTATAGCCTTGTCATCAGCAGTTGCAGTCATACCTTGCAGCACTGTTTGATAGCCACAAGTCACCATTAATGGGCGCACTCGCTTACCTTGCCCAGTCATTGCGTAGTAGCAAGCTTCTTGTAACGGATTGGGTAAATTGGCATGGCTTAACAAAGACTCAATATCGGCCTCTAATGTGGCGATGACCTGTTGACTTAGACTTTCAAAACTGACGGGCTGTTTAATCATAGAACCGATGCTCAATACAAACGAGGGAGAAATTATAGTAACGCTATCCTAATCTTTATGGGGGCTAGTTTAACATGTGCAAGTTACATTTTTCGCCTACTGTTAGCACATATGGGATAACATATTTGTATAATGACTATTCAATCAATGACTTATAATGTTTTATGCTGGGTAGATAAATGGCTGTTTAACCAAGCTTGGTAGGGAGAGGTTTTTGGGTAATAAATATTTCTGTCAAGAATATATACTAAAATATATGACCTATGAGTCAGTGATTGCGCTGTGACATCAAGGGGTTAAATCCCCTACACTAACCGGCGTAAAGAATAACTCAACACGCAGTGGTTAGGGTCAAGATATAAAGTGGCAAGTTATAATAGTAATTTACTACACTGTGTGTGCTCTAATAATATAGAATCTATACAAGCCTATGTTTTATAGCTTACGCTTTACCTAAGCTTATTAGAATATAATTAAAGTGATTTAGCTTCTGACGTGGGGTAACTGCACGTAAAGCTTAAAATAAAGCACTAAAATAACAAGGAGATTTATATGATATATCAAGGTAACCGCATTACGGTATCGATGTTAGAAGATGGCATCGCCAACATGCAGTTTAACGCAGAAGGTGAGAGCGTTAATAAATTTGATGCCGAAACCAACAAACAATTTAATGAGGCAGTTACTGCTTTAGAGCAAGCAAAAGACGTAAAAGGTCTGATTGTGACTTCAGGCAAAAGCGTATTTATCGCAGGTGCTGATATTACTGAATTCGTTAGTCACTTCAAAAAAGAAGCTGCTGAAATTGAAAAGTGGATTGTTGAAATTAATGGTGTATTTAGTCGTTTTGAAGACCTGCCATTCCCTAAAGTAGCGGCTATCAATGGTGCAGCATTAGGTGGTGGTTGTGAAATGACCTTGGTTTGTGATTATCGTGTTATGGGCGAAAAAGCGCAAATCGGTCTTCCAGAAACTCAGCTAGGTATCTTCCCAGGCTTCGGTGGTAGTGTACGTACGCCACGTGTTATCGGTATTGATAATGCTTTAGAGCTTATTGCAACTGGTAAGCCTCAAAAACCTGCCCAAGCTCTTAAATTAGGCCTAGTTGATGCTGTCGTTGCTCAAGACGATTTACAAGCTGCTGCCGTTGAAGTTGTGAAAAAATGTATCGCTGGTGAGCTTGATTGGCAAGCAAGACATGATGAGAAGATCAATCCAGTTAAATTAAATCAGCTTGAGCAAGCTATGGCATTCAACAGTGCCAAAGGTGCTATCTTTGCTAAAGCAAACCCTAAACAGTATCCAGCTCCTGCTATTGCGATCGAAGCGATTGAAAAGCATGTGAACTTAGGCCGTGATGAGGCGCTTAAAGTAGAAGCCGCTCATTTCGCTAAAGCAGCTAAGACACCACAAGCAGAAAGCTTAGTGGGTCTATTCCTAAACGATCAAGCGGTTAAGAAATTAGCCAAAAAACACACTAAGAATGCTCACGACATCAATGAAGCTGCGGTACTTGGTGCTGGCATCATGGGTGGCGGTATTGCTTATCAAGCTGCCTCAAAAGGTCTGCCAATTATCATGAAAGACATTAAGTCTGAGCAATTAGACTTAGGTATGGGCGAGGCTAGCAAGCTGTTAGGCAAAATGGTTAATCGTAAGAGAATGACCCCAGCACAGATGGGTGAGACGCTAAGTCGTATCCGTCCTACGCTTAACTACGGCGACTTTGGTGAAACTGACATCGTTATCGAAGCGGTTGTTGAAAATCCAAAAGTTAAGCACGCTGTATTAAAAGAAGTGGAAGGATTGGTTAAAGACAACGCTATCCTAGCTTCTAACACCTCAACCATCTCTATCACTCACTTAGCCACTGTGCTTGAGCGTCCAGAGAACTTCGTAGGTATGCACTTCTTTAACCCAGTACACCGTATGCCATTAGTAGAGGTTATCCGTGGTGAGAAATCATCAGAAGAAGCGATTGCGACCACGGTTGCATTAGCTCAGCGTATGGGTAAAGTGCCTGTTGTAGTGAACGACTGCCCAGGTTTCTTAGTAAACCGCGTATTGTTCCCTTACTTCGGTGCATTTGACTTGCTATTGAAAGAAGGTGCTGACTTCGTTCATGTTGACAAAGTAATGGAGAAATTCGGTTGGCCTATGGGTCCTGCCTACTTAATCGACGTGGTGGGTCTAGACACTGGTGTACACGGTGCAGACGTAATGGCAGAAGGCTTCCCAGATCGCATGAAGCCAGACTACAAAGGCGCTATCAAGCATCTGTTTGAAAACAATCGTCTAGGTCAGAAAAATGGCGTTGGTTTCTACAAGTATGAGATGGACAAACGTGGTAAGCCGAAGAAAACTGCTGATGAAGCCACTTACGAGCTATTAAAAGCGACCACTGATAGCGATGCTCAACAATTTGACGATCAAGCCATCGTTGACCGTATGATGTTAACTTTCTGTAACGAGACTGTTCGCTGCTTAGAAGATAACATCGTTGCTACTCCAGCCGAAGCTGATATGGCAATGATTATGGGTGTTGGTTTCCCTGCATTCCGTGGTGGTCCATGCCGTTATATAGACCAGCTAGGCCTTGATAACTACTTAGCCCTATGTGAGAAATATGCTTACCTAGGCAAAGCTTATGAAGCGCCACAAAAAATCCGTGATATGGCTGCAGCTGGCGAAACTTTTTACCCAAAAGCCTAATACGATAAGCTTGGGACGACTAAATAATTAATTAGTCAACTGATGCTGTCACCTGCCTTATTAGCGCATGACTCAACGATGAGCGGGCAGCGTCAGTTAGACTAAACGATAAAAAATTCAAGGAGTATTACATGACAACATTAAGTCCAAAAGACGTGGTCATCGTAGATGGCGTGCGTACTGCAATGGGTAAATCCAAGAACGGTATGTTCCGTAATGTTCGTGCAGACAGCATGTCAGCAGAGCTAGTACGTGCCTTAGTTAAGCGTAATGATTTTGATACCAATGAAGTTGAAGACGTTATCTGGGGCTGTGTTAACCAAACTCTAGAACAAGGCATGAACATTGGCCGTAACATTGGTCTATTGGCTGATATTCCAAAGACTGCTGGCGGTCAAACTGTGAACCGTTTATGTGGCTCATCAATGCAAGCATTACACACTGCAGCGGCTCAAATCATGACCAACCAAGGTGAGGTTTTCATCATCGGTGGGGTGGAGCACATGGGTCACGTAGGTATGATGCATGGTATCGATATCAACCCTGAAGCGTCTAAGCATTATGCAAAAGCATCAAACATGATGGGCTTAACTGCTGAAATGCTAGGTCGTATGAATGGCATCACTCGTGAGCAACAAGACGCATTTGGTTATGAATCTCATCGCCGTGCTTGGGAAGCGACTCAACAAGGTCGTTTTGACAATGAAATTATTGGCGTTGAGGGCCATGATGCACAAGGCCATTTACAGCTTTGTACCGTTGATGAAGTAATTCGCCCAGACACTACCTTAGAATCATTGGCTAAGCTACGCCCTGTATTTGATCCTGCGAATGGTACGGTGACTGCTGCGACTTCTTCTGCGTTATCAGATGGTGCGTCTGCCATGCTAGTAATGAGTGCTCAAAAAGCGAAAGATTTAGGTCTGAAGCCACGTGCTCGTATCCGTAGCATGGCGGTAGCTGGTTGTGATGCAGCTATTATGGGTTATGGCCCAGTACCTGCTACTCAAAAAGCACTTAAGCGTGCTGGCATGAGCCTTGATGATATGCAAACTATTGAGCTAAACGAAGCGTTTGCTGCTCAAAGCTTAGCGGTATTAAAAGCACTTAACTTGACTGATAAACAAGACATCATTAACGTAAATGGTGGCGCTATCGCTCTAGGTCACCCATTAGGTTGTTCTGGTGCTCGTATCACTGTAACTCTATTGAACGCCATGGAGCAGATGGATACTGAAATTGGTCTAGCCACTATGTGTATTGGTCTAGGTCAAGGTATTGCTACGGTTATTGAGCGTGTATAAGGTTTAGTAACTAAGATTGAATAAAAGTAGCCTATAAGCACTGTTTATTTATCTTGGATAAAAGACATCTCTGACGTAATGTTAGAGGTGTTTTTTTATGTCTTTTTTAGGCTTTGGATTTAATTACAACAACCGTTCAGTAAAGGGTTTGACCCAGTGATACTTATATGACTTAATAGGGAGAGGTATTTTTGTCCTCAACAACACAAGGAGTGTGTTATGTCAAAAACTATCATCACAGATAAAACCTATCGTATCATGCGTGACAATTGTCAGGCCATGATTATTGATGTGCAGCAGAAGCTTACCCCTCACATTTACCGTCATCAAGAGATTATCAACAAGACCATTACCTTAATTGAAGGGTTACAAATACTGAACGTCCCTCTATTGCTTAATGAGCAATACAAAAAAGGGTTAGGGGACACCGTACCTGAGATTCTGGAAGTACTTGATACTGCCAAAGCTAGGTCGGTTGAAAAAGTGACCTTTAGCGTCTGTGATAATGACGAGGCATGGAATTATCTAGCTCAGCAGAATCGAACTTCAGTCATCGTGTTTGGCGTTGAAACCCATGTCTGTGTAATGCAGACCGTGCTAGATTTGCTCGACAATGGTATGCAGCCCGTTGTCATTGCCGATGCCACTGGCTCTCGCGATGCTTATGACCGCCGCCAAGCTATTCGCCGTATGCGTAGAGCGGGCGCTGTGATTACCACTACTGAGGCGATATTGTTTGAGCTGTGTCGTTCGAGCAAGGACCCTGCTTTTAAGGCTATTAGCCAGTTAGTTAAATAGCTTGTAGTTAATTAAAAAGCTTACATAGACCACTAAGATTCCCCTCATATCTAGTTACACAATCCGTGATAAAGTCAGTTGGCTTGGTCACGGATTTTTTGTGGTTATAACTTTGTGGTTATAACTTGGGTGACCAGTTATTAAACGATTATTATTAGAGAGCTATAAATATTAGAGAGCTATAAATATTAGTTATAAATAGTAAAGAGCTAGAAAGAAGCCTTTCATTCAAAATAATCAGACCTCTAGGTCAATAGTGTGGCCTTGTATAAGCCACTATATTGGATTAGCCTATAGCAATATTTTTTACCAAGAACCAAGGTTTTTTATGTCATTATCCACCACAAAAAATACAACCACTAAACCGCTGAACATGACCGAAATTACCCAGTTTTTATTAGAGCTTGATGCGCTAAAGCGGGTGAATAGACGCAGTTATGTGCCACAAACCACTCGGCTAGAGAACTCGGCAGAACACTCTTGGCATTTGGCAATGGCCTGCTGGTCTATCGCGGAGTTGTTTCAGCTTGAGGTCAATCATGAAAAGCTTTTGAAGTTGGCTTTAGTGCATGATTTGGGTGAAATTGATGCAGGCGATACTTTTTTGTATGACAGCAGTCGTAGTGAGGCACATATTGAGGAGCGAGAGGGAATTGTGCGTTTGCAGACACATACTGGTAATGGCATTGATAATTTGCTTG
>JAHHUJ010000199.1 GCA_020024075.1 Psychrobacter sp. | reverse complement strand
CTATCAGACCTCCCAACACCCAGCCAGAAACTAGAGCACTATAAGCACTTGTCGCCTGCTCATTGGCTGGAGTCCTAGGGCTCATGGCCTCAACCCGACTTAACATCTGTGTCCAATTCAGCATATCCTCTGCTGTATCGGTTATGGCTTGAATATTAAATAGCCCTGCTTGATGGGTAAGCACTTGGCGCAAAGTGATGTCTTGCTTGCCATTGGCTGCAAACTCTGGCCAGTACTTTGCCAACGGTTGGTCATATTCCAATAGATTATGCGACACAAGGATATGAATCAGCGTTACCAGCACCCCTTTTCCAGTAGAAAAGTTCAACGACAAAGTATCTTTATTCCATAATGTTTCGGGTACAGCGTAGCCGGCATTGGCCTGTGCAATCAACTCTCCCTTATGATAAACCACCACAGACCCACCTGCTGGTGCATCTTCTAATTGTAAATCTTTCATCAATTGGGTTAATTGGGCTTGCAGATTATCCATAAGCTAACTCTAAAACTAATTTTTAAAAAATGAGATGAGCAGACTATAAAGTGTCTACTTTAGGTGTCTATTTGGCAAATGGCAACCTATTGTTAAAGGCAACCTATTGTTAAAGGCAACCTATTATTAAAGGCAACCTATTATTAAAGGCAACCAGTTATTAAAGGCAACCTATTGTTAAAGGCAACCTATTATTAAAGGCAATCAGTCATTAAAAATAGCCTGTTAATAAAGACCGCCTGTTATCAATAACAGCATATATTAGCGAGGCACCAGTAACCGCATGCGAACTTCCTCTTCCAGACTGTCTAAGCCATGCTCCTTACCACGCTGCATAGCAGTATCCATCTTACGACCACGCAGCCACCCAGCACGCAAAGCTATACAAGCGCCTACTCTATTACCAGAACCACAATGAAGTAAGGTTTTTTTGCCATGATGTGCTCGTAACGCTTTATCAAACTCCAACAGATTGATTTGCTTTAGATCATCAGCCCCTGCAATAGGCAAATGGGTATAATGAATACCGGCGGCTTCTACCGCAGACTTTTCATCAAAGCTCAGCTCAGATTCAGGCTGTAAATTGATGATGTGCTCAATACCCGCCTCCGCAATTTTAGTAATCTTTTCTGGAGACAGTTTACCCGTTACCACAGTATTCGCATCTGGAAACTTAGCATTGTCTAATACTTGCTCTAACGACGCTTGTAATGACACTGGTTCTTGTTGTTGGTTTTCAGTGCTTTCTGCTGGTATTGCAACCTCATTGGCCATATTCTTTCCCTTAAAAACATAATAAATTCAGCCAAAACAATAAGCCTTGGCTGAATCCTGATAAACATAACAATGATAATTTATCTTGCTACTGTTTTAAAGCTTACAGTTTTTTGATAGTACCTGCCAGATGCGGCTTATCATTTTTGGCACTATACAAGTCAAATTCAACAGTGCCTGACTGCTGCAGCTTCTTCAAATTATCACCAATTAGCTCAACTTCTGATGGCAGAAAAATAGGTAATTTGAAAGCCACATCCACAGTATACGCTTCTGGTAAATCCATTAAACTTAAGCACTTAGCTTTTGACCACATACCATGAGCAATGGCTTTGGGGAAGCCAAAGGCTTTAGCAGTCACTGCATGAATATGAATTAGGTTAAAGTCACCTGAGATTTTGGCATAACGGCGTCCAATATCCTCTGGTACTGCAAAGATATTGTGTAAGTCATCTTTTGCAGCGGCAGGCTTTTGGTTCACGGTCTTTGGTTTGCTGTCCTTACTACCTGAGTTTTCAGTTTTTTGACGAGATAAATAAGTGGATGTGCCTTCCCATACCAACTCTTCGTCACTATAAACTTCGGTCACAAAGTCAAACTGCTTGCCTTTGTCATGATCACGTAGGTTGGCAAAGCTGACTCGCATTGACACCACTTCTGAATCAGCGATACGACGATGCTGAGTGACTGAGTTGGCCACGTGTACCAGACCTAACATAGCAAATGGGAAAGCCTCATCTACCATCATATTCATCTGTAAAGACTGAGACAGCACCGCAAAATAGGTAGGTGGAATTTGACCGTTATCAGCAAAGCCACAAATACGGCGATAGTTCTGCAAATTAGTTTTATTTACTTTTAGCTCATTTACTGAGTAAGTGGCTTCAGGTAATACGTTTTTTTTAGCTTTTTTGTTACCGCCAACGATAGGCAGCAATGACTTAATGACTTTTGGATAAGTTTGGCTGGCTTCAGGTAAGCTCTTAAATTCACGAATGGTCATAATTAATCCTTATTATTAACGTATAGGTAATAGCAAATTAGTATAAAAAGAGCCATCACAATGATGGCCCTTTAGCGCAAATATCAAAGATAGCCAATGACTTACATACAGCCAGCAGTTGATATCCTATATAGCTTGATAAAGCAGATTAAGCGCCTAATAAGCTTTGACCACAAACTCGTACAATATTACCATTAACCCCACCTGAAGCTGGAGCCGCCAACCAAGCCGTTGTTTCAGCAACGTCAATTGGTAAACCGCCTTGACTCATAGAGTTCATACGGCGACCTGCTTCACGGATAGTTAATGGGATAGCCGCAGTCATTTGCGTCTCGATGAAGCCAGGAGCAACAGCGTTAATGGTTACGCCTTTGCCTTCTTCTTTTAGCTTCTTAGCGGTGGCTTGAACCAGACCGATAACCCCGGCTTTAGAAGTTGCATAGTTAGTTTGACCTAGGTTACCAGCAATACCTGAGATTGAAGACACGCAAACAATACGGGCATCTTCATTTAGCACGTCATTTTCAAACAGGTAATCGTTGATGGCAGCGATACTTTGTAAGTTAATATTGATAACCATGTTCCACTGGTTTTCATCCATCTTAGCTAGGGTCTTATCACGAGTCACACCCGCATTATGTACGATACCATCTAAGCCATTGCGTTTGGCAGCGGCTTCAGCGATTTTCTGACCTGCATCCTCAGCAGTGATATCTAAGGCAAGCGTAGAGCCGCCAATTTCACCAGCTACTTTTTGTAAGTCTGCTTGCTGCTGCGGGATATCTAAGCAAATTACATGAGCGCCATCACGAGCCAATACTCGTGCCATTGACTCACCAATACCACGGCTAGCACCTGTTACTAGAACTGTTTTACCAGCAAAAGGTTTTGACCAATCAAGCTCTTGTACTTTACCTGCACCAATACGAACCACTTGACCTGAAACGTAAGCTGAGCGAGCAGAGATGAAGAAACGTAAAGTAGATTCAAGATTCGCCTCAGCACCTTTGCTGATATATAGCAGCTGCGAGGTAATACCGTTTTTAAACTCTTTACCCACAGACTTAACGAAACCTTCAAGGGCTCTTTGGGCCAAAGCTTCCCCAATAGTCTCACACTCTTCTGGTGGACGACCGATAATGATTACTCGGCCAGACTTCTCAACCTGACGAGCGACTGGATGGAAGAAGTCATACATTTGCTTTAAGTCTGGGGCATAAGCGATGTTACTGGCATCAAAGATAAGTACTTTATACTTATCACTATGATCTTCACTGTCTTTGGCCTCAACACCAGCACCGGTTAAGGCAGCTTTGTTAGCATCAGCAGCAGCGACATACACTTCAGCATGTAGCTTATTTAATACCGTAGCGACAGCTTCACTGACACGACTGTCTTCACCGGCAGCAGAACCAAATAGTACGCTACCACGAACGACTTTCTCGCCCGCCTCAAAGCGATCTAACTTAGTTGGTAGAGGTAGACCTAGGTTTTTAGCAACTTTTTTACCTAGTGGCGACTGAACAAACTCTCCATAGCGATCTGACATAAAATCTCCTAGTTATATTAATGATTGGTTATTAGTTATAAAAAAACACGCAAAAATAGCTGCGTAGCTATACGCAGTACACAGCCATTTCACTTGGCTAATTATATAAACATGAAAACACATGTTTAGGGTCTTAGTTCGGTAAAAATACTTGGAATATGTTTTAAATTGCTATTATATTTTCAATCTTCCCAATATTTTCAATCTTAATGAGACTTATTACATAAAAAACTACGACTAC
>JAHHUJ010000198.1 GCA_020024075.1 Psychrobacter sp. | reverse complement strand
GGGCATACCAGCAGCTGACAGTACAGAGGTGTTGTTTGAAGAAATAAAAATCAACCAAGGTCTATTAATTGGTTTGGTTACCCTAAACCGTGAAAAGTCTCTCAACGCACTGACCACCAATATGTGTAAGCTAATTAGTGCAAAGCTGACCGAGTGGGAGCAGATCGACAATCTTGTAGCGATAGTAATTCACGGTGCTGGCGAGCGTGCTTTGTGTGCCGGAGGTGATATCCGTCAGTTGTATCAAGCACGCCAAGCGTGGGACGGCGAGGGCATAGCCCCACCAGAAGCGATAGCTTTCTTCACTAATGAATACCATCTGGACACCCAAATGCATGAATATCATAAACCAACTGTTATTTGGGGTAGTGGTATTGTTATGGGTGGCGGCATGGGTTTACTAAGTAGCAGTAGCCACCGTATTGTCACTGAGACTACCCGTGCTGCTATGCCAGAGGTGAATATTGGCTTATTCCCAGATGCAACTGGCAGTTGGTTCTTACAGAGATTCCCCGCTAAGACGGGTCTATTTATGGGACTAACAGGCGCTGCTGCCAATGCAACCGATGCTCTACTATGTAACTTAGCAGATTTCAAGATGGGCAGCCAAGACTTTGATGCCATGTTACAGAGCTTATGTGAGGCTGATTGGAGTGAGGCCCTAGGTCAACCCACCCTAAATAGCCTAAGCAGTAAATTACATCAAATTACCACCAAAGCACTAAGTGACTTTAGTGCGCAATCCACTGCGAATCTTGAATTTGCACCAAGTAATATTGCCAAATTTATGCAGCCTATTCAAAGGCTTATGAACTGCGGCGGATTGGATAAAATAGATGATATTTTACAGTCAGATGAGAATATTAAAAGCTTCTGTCCAGAGCTTGCTGACAGTGATTGGTTCAAAGCTGCGGTTGCAAGTTATCGTTATGGTTGCCCGGTGACTAAAGCGATTACTTATGAGATGTATCAGCGCGCCCATAACTTGTCATTGACGGAGGTGATGACGCTTGAGACTAATGTGGCCCTGCACTGCGTGAATTATCCTGACTTTAGTGAAGGGGTGCGTGCTCTATTGGTCGATAAAGATCGTCAGCCAAAGTGGAGTCGCTCATTGGCTGAGTGTTTGGATGTCGAAGGACAGGCCTATATTCAAGGTCACTTTGAGGACATACACTAGATTAATAAGCTTTGTGCTGAATTAAATCGGTAATAGGTGACAATAGCAGTAAGACAGAATTTAGTTTGTCTTGCTGCTTTTTTGTTTTTTATGATTAACGCAATCTGTTAGGATAAGAAGGGTGGAAGGGTGTTATAAAGTATAAAGCATTGGCATTTATAACAGCCGTGCTCATAAAAACGCGCTTATAGTAATCATATTTATCAAAATCATACTTATTAAACCCCTGCTTTGATAGTTTTAA
This sequence comes from Psychrobacter sp., assembly GCA_020024075.1. GTDB lineage: Bacteria > Pseudomonadota > Gammaproteobacteria > Pseudomonadales > Moraxellaceae > Psychrobacter. The sequence goes on along the minus strand of JAHHUJ010000198.1, from coordinate 2,638 downwards.
TTTGTTGTTAAGGATAGTAAAAATGGATTTTGCCCAACTGCCTGCACCGTCTAAGGTGATTGCTTGGTTAGATATGGATGCGCTTGATCATAATATTGAGCTGGTTAATCAAAAAACCCAAGCGGTTAAATTACGCATCGCAACTAAGTCAATTCGTTCTATCGATGTTCTTCGTTATATCCAAAAAAAGACCCCTCACTTTATCGGCCTCATGTCTTATAGTGCTGCCGAGTCTGTGTATTTGCTACAAAATGGCTTTGATAATATCTTATGTGCTTATCCCACCTTAGACGCCCAAAGCGTAGCCGAGACATTACAGTACACACAGCAAGGCGCTACCATGATTTGGATGGCCGATCGCATTGAGCATTTGCGTCTGCTTGATGAGATAGGTAAGCAGCATAGTCAAAAGATTGAGGTGTGTTTGGATATTAATATGTCGATGCCATTGCCGAAGCTGTATTTTGGCACTAAGCGCTCAGCACTGATGCGTAAAAGTGATGTCAAACAGCTAATGGAAAAGGCAGGCGGTCTATCACATATAAAGCTTGATGCGGTAATGGGTTATGAGGCTCAGATTGCTGGGCTAGCAGAGCATATACCCGGTAAATCACTGCTCACGCCTGCCATTAAAGTATTAAAAAAAGGCTCAAAAAAGCAAGTTAGTCGCCGCCGAGCAAGCATAGTGCGCTGGATTACTGAGCAGTGGTATCAGCTTAAGCTTGTTAACGGCGGGGGTAGTGGTAGCATGGACTTTACCTCAAGCCAGCCTGAAGTGACCGAGATTACGGTGGGTTCGGCTTATTATAAGCCGGCGTATTTTGATTATATGGAGAGCATGCAACCATTCATGCCGGCCGCAGGGTTTGTATTGCCGGTGACTCGCCAGCCTGAAAAAGCAGTGATTACTTGCCAAGGGGGCGGCTTTATTGCTTCGGGTGCAGTGAGTGCTGATAAAGCGCCAGTGGTGCATTACCCCAAGGGATTGTCTTTACTGCCTGATGAAGGGTTTGGGGAAGTACAAACCCCATTTGCAGTGGATGCTGAGGTTGTCAAACAGGGCAATATGCCAACAATAGGCGATGCGGTGTGGTGCCGTCATGCCAAAGCGGGCGAGTTGGCTGAGCATTTTAATGAACTGGTGTGTTATCGTGACAATGCACCACTAATAGCAGATGGAACTGCGCAAGTTATGACAACTTATCGAGGACAAGGACAATGTTTTCATTAAAACACTGGCAGGCAAATAATAAATGGCAAAATTGGGTAGGCTATGTCAACTCAGAGCCAGAACAAAAGCTTTCGGTTAATTCAGTGCAGGAGCTACAGCAAGTTATCGTACAAGCCCGTGCCGATAACAAGCGGATACGGGTCACTGGAGCGGCACATTCCTTTAGTGGCTGTGCCAGACCTGAAGAGATTGCGATAACCTTACACAATATGCGCGGCATAATCTCGGTGGATAAAGCTAATAAATTGGCGACAGTACACGCTGGCACTTATTTGTATGAAATTGGGCCTGCTTTAGCTGAGCATGGCTTTGCACTTGAGAATATGGGAGATGTGCAAGCACAGACCATTGCTGGTGCAGTCAGTACTGCTACCCACGGTACAGGTATTGGTCTAGGCTCAGTAGCCAATCAAGTGGTGGCTTGGGAGTGGATAGATGGCAAAGGTGAGCTACACAGTCATCAGCGAGGTGATGCAGATAGCGATACAGATGAGCTGGGCAATGCGCTACACGTGAGCTTAGGTATGCTTGGGGTATTTACCAAACTGACGCTCAGGGTAGTAGAGTTATATGGATTACGAGAGTTCAATGAGCGTATAGGGTTTGAACAAGGGCTAGCAAACTTTCATGACCTAGCACGTGCTCATCGCCATATGGAATGGTTTTTATTTCCAGGTACCAATAAGCTGCAGCAAAAAACCTTGTCTTTGATTCCCCCCAAGCCAATGCGCCGTGCTCAGAAGATAAAAGATCATTTTGACAGCATTGTTAAGCTCAATGGCGCATTTTATTTGCTTTCGGAGATAGCCAGAGTTAACCCTAAGCTGACTAAAAAGATAAGTAAAATCTCAGCTCATTCTGTGCCCAATACCCAGCGTGAAGGTTACAGTTATGAGGTGTTTCCAACGCCGCGCGGGGTTAAGTTTAATGAGTCAGAATACTTTATTAAACTCTCTGACTTTGAGGCCTGTATTACCGAGATAAACGATATTTTATTGGAAGATAATAAGTCATCGCATTTTCCTATCGAAGTTCGTACTCATAAGGGTGAGACAGGGATGCTTAGCCCAACGCAAGGTGAAGATTGTGCGGTGCTTTCGTTTCACGTATATAAAGGTATGGATTGTGAGCCTTTATTTAATTGGCTTTATCACTATATGAAAAAGTGGCAAGGTCGCCCGCATTGGGGCAAGGTCAATAAGCTTAGTACAGATGAGCTACATGAGTTGTATCCGCAAATGGCACGTTTTTTGGAGATACGCCAGCATTATGATCCAGATAATGTGTTTATAAACCACTGGCTTGAGCAGAAATTTTTGTGCAGTTAGTTTTTGTGCAATTAGTTTTTGTTTAACTGAAGCGCAGATTAGTAGCTAAATAATCGAAATAGAGTTTCCTTAATACTAC
>JAHHUJ010000197.1 GCA_020024075.1 Psychrobacter sp. | reverse complement strand
AGTACAAGCCAACGCTGTTAACTGGGCCACGGTCAAATTCTGGAAGCAAATGGGAGTAAGCCGCGTCATCGTCTCTCGTGAGTTGTCATTAAAAGAGATTAAGCAAATTATCGATGAAGTGCCGGGTATGGAGATTGAAGTGTTTGTGCATGGTGCACTATGTATGGCCTACTCTGGGCGCTGCTTACTATCAGGCTATATCAATAAGCGTGATGCCAACCAAGGCACTTGTACCAATGCTTGTCGCTGGAGTTACAACACTTACAAAGCTGAAGAGAATGTCACCGGTGATATCGTACCTGTTCAAAATGAAGTACAGCAATTCAATCCCACTAATACGGACTTAACACAAAACACTGACTCAAACCAAATCAAAACCATCAATCTTAACGGTGATGTGGTCATGGGTGATGATTATGTGCAAGCACCAAGCGATGAGGTGGTATTACTTGAAGAGCAAAATCGTCCAGGTGAGTTGATGGCCATGTATGAAGATGAGCATGGCACTTATATCATGAACTCCAAAGATCTGCGCGCAGTCGAATTAGTACCTGAGCTGACTGCTATGGGCGTACATTCCTTAAAAATTGAAGGCCGCACTAAGTCTCATTACTATGTGGCCCGTACCGCTCAAGTTTATCGCCAAGCCATCGATGATGCAGTCGCAGGTAAGCCTTTTGACGAGTCATTGATCGGAGCTTTAGATGGGCTAGCCAACCGTGGCTACACCGAGGGCTTCTTACGCCGTCACGTTCATAGCGACTATCAAAACTATGAATATGGCGCCTCAAAAACCGACCAACAGCAGTTTGTCGCAGAGGTAACTGAGATCACTGATGACCGACTCACTTTAGAGATTAAAAACAAACTTGAGGTTGGCGATACTATCGAGGTAATGACTCCTAAAGGCAACTTGACCTACACACTAGAACAAATGTGGGACAAAAAAGGCAATCCAATAGAGGCAGCATTAGGTTCGGGCTGGACAGCACAAATTATCAATCCATTCAAAGACATCGATAAAGAGATGCTACAGTTTGCGTTGATTATGAAAAACGTAAAACAGCCCATATTCAGCTAAAGGTATGGTCTCAGTCAGTTATTATGAGGTTAACTTTCTATCCATAATCAGAGAGTTAACCTCAAAAACAGCCTAAACTAAATATAAAAAGGACTTTATAAAACCTAAGGAAGTTTAAAAGCTTGGCCACCTAGCAGCCAAGCTTTTTTCTGCCGCAAATTCAAGTAATAAAAATTTCATCTGCCCCAAATATCTATTATTTAACGTTATAATACACTGCTAACCCTTTCCACAACCTCTAGGTTATGCTAATTAATATCACAAGAGCCCTATTATTAATAATCGGATTGGTGCTAACCATTGACTGCACCCTACTAATCGCTGCTGATAAGATAAACTTCGGTACGGTTGTGCCTTTTTTAATGGGTATTGTCTTTATTACCCATGCCGTTTTTTGGTCTAAAATCCAATCCCTACTTAGCAAACATCAGTATTTACGTAGGGTATGGAAGACACTTTGGGCAGGTTTTGGTATTTGGCTCGTAAGCTTTTTAATGTTTGCTTTTACACTGCACAACCATATAAAACAGCCTAACGAGCCTTTTGAAAAAGTAGAGGCGATTATTATTCTAGGCGGAGGTATCCAAGACGGTATCCCAACGCCTACCTTGGCCAGTCGTTTAGATACTGCTGTGCCTCTTATTGAAGAGCAACCAGAAGCCATTGTGATTACCAGTGGCGGCGTTGGTATCGGTGAGACTCGTAGTGAAGGCGAAGCTATGGCCCAGTATTTATATGCGCTACACGGCATCCCACTCAATAATATTTATCAAGAGAAAAAAAGCACCAGTACTGAAGAGAACTTTTTATTCAGCCAACAAATCCTAGCCGATAAAGGGATTTCATTAGAGGACCCAATCGCCATCGTTACCAGCGACTTTCATATCCCACGCTCCAAAGCCATTGCTGAACAGCAGGGATATACTCATATCGTTACTTTAGCGAGCCCTACCCCTTTAGCCATTCGTTATAACTCATGGTTCCGTGAGTACTTTGCTTATATTAGTGGCTGGATTTTGGGTGAATATTGAAGCATAACCTTTTAGGAGATAACAATGGCACTAAAGATTACCTCTGATTGTATCAACTGTGATATCTGTGAGCCTGAATGCCCAAATGAAGCCATTAGCTATGATCAAAAAGGGCAAAAAACTTATGTCATTAACCCCGACCTTTGCACAGAGTGTGTGGGCTTTTATGATGAGCCGACCTGTGACAAAGTCTGCCCCATTGATTGCATTATCCCAGACCCTGAACGTATTGAGACTGAGGAAGAACTGCTACAAAAGCACAAAGCCATTTGGTCAAAATAAAAACCTAATTAGCCCAAATACTATTTACTAACCATCTACTTGCTAATCATCTACTTGCTAACTACCTATTTACGAATTACCTATTTTCGCGAACTGCCTATTTACGAACCAGCTATTTGCTAACTACCTATTTTTGCTTTTGCGAACTGCCTATCTGCTAACCACAAACAAATTTTCCAAAAAAAGACCTGTCTCATATATAAGACAGGTCTCTTGTAAATACTGACAATGAACAATAAACTTAAACTGAAATAAGTTTAAATCAGCTTAAAATGCTTGAGACAACGCTGATAACGCCCCTTTTAGCATGGCCGATACGGTACTGGTATGAGTACCAATGCCAGAGTAAATTTCACCATCCACATTTAGCTGAATATAAGCTGCCGCCTTAGCATTGGTTTTGTCGCTTTGACCCTCATCGTCATCAGCATGGGTAAACTCAGGACTAATGGCGTGCTCTGAATAATTAATAATGTGCAGCTTTTTGCCGGTATGTTGGGCTACCCCATCAATGAAGGATGACAGCGGACCATTACCATGACCAGAGATATCGATGACCTCACCATTTAAGGTAATTTGGCCGTTAAATTCGACCTCGCCCCCTTTGTTATTGATGTTGTGGTCTAATAGCTCATAACCTGCATTGTGTAGATAAGTGTTTTCAAACGCTTCCAAGATCTCCTCGTTCTTCAACTCACGAGCCGCATCTTCCGCTTTTTGTTGTACCACACGGCTAAAGTCAATCTGCATCCAGCGCGGTAATTTAAAACCATAGTTGCGCTGTAGGATATAAGCCACGCCGCCTTTACCTGACTGACTATTAATACGTACCACATCTTGGTAACTTCTACCAATGTGTGCTGGATCAATCGGCAAATAGGCCACATCCCAGATATTCTGCGTCAATTCACTATTTTTTTCATTATAGTCAAGTGACTTCTTAATCGCATCTTGGTGCGAACCACTAAAGGCGGTGAATACCAATTCACCAACATAGGGATGACGTGGATGAACAGGCAAGTTATTACACTTACTGACCACTTGCACGATACGGCTCATATCACTTAAATCTAGCTCAGGGTCAACCCCTTGGCTATAAAGGTTCATGGCCATAATCATGATGTCCATGTTACCGGTACGCTCACCATTACCAAGCAAAGTACCTTCGATACGATCAGCACCTGCCAGTACACCAAGCTCAGCGGCTGCCACGGCACTGCCTCGGTCATTATGGGTGTGCAAGCTGACAATGATGTGTTCGCGGTTTTTTACATGACGACAGAAGTACTCTACTTGGTCGGCATAGACGTTTGGCATAGAGGACTCTACGGTCGCTGGCAAGTTAATGATAACCTGCTGACCCTCTTCTGGCTTCCAGACCTCATTGACCGCATCCACCACTTGCACCGCAAAATCCGGCTCAGTCTGACTGAAGCTCTCAGGAGAATACTCAAAGACCCACTCTGTATCAGGGTGCTTAGCGGCATGATCCTTAAGCATCTTCGCCCCTTTTACTGCAATCTCTTTAATCTCATCTAAGTCTTTGGCATAGACTTTGTCACGCTGCACTTTACTGGTTGAGTTATAAACGTGAACTACCGCGCGACGCGCCCCTTGTAACGCCTCAAAAGTACGCTCAATCAAATGCTCACGAGCTTGGACCAACACTTGAATGGTTACGTCATCAGGAATATGAC
>JAHHUJ010000196.1 GCA_020024075.1 Psychrobacter sp. | reverse complement strand
ATTTCAACGAGATATATAGGCGTTAGAGTTAATACTGAGGTGTTGCGTTTAGACCTCTATGACTCTAACAAATTATTGCACAGCTACTTTTTTAAGCTTTGATAAAAAGCTTTGTTCAAAAAATAGACAGCAATAATTGCGAAACATAGAGTAACGTAAATGCTGAGCAATTTCAAATATTCCCAAAAGAAGTCATAACAATGGTAACTGTTGATAAAGAGTTATGGGTCAACTGGTTTTATAGATAAACGGTAAGATAAGCTTTAAACGGTATATAGGCCTATAAAATAAAAGCTAAATATAGGCTAAATGACAGATAAGTCATGGTGTGCAACAAAAGTGATTCGGAATATTTAGCCGCCATAGGTTACAATATCGCCAATAAAGAAATCCCTAAGCGAAATCGCTTAAAAATTAGCAATCCCTTCACTATGAAAAATGACGGAGCCAGATATGACTGAAGCCACTGCAATACGCCTTGACGGTAGAGCATTAGCAAAAGAAATTGAAACCGATTTAAGCCAGCGCGTTGCTGCCCTTATTGAGAAAACAGGCCGTACGCCTATTTTAGCGACTATCTTAGTCGGCGATGACCCTGCTTCTGCCACTTACGTGCGTATGAAAGGCAATGCTTGTAAGCGTGTTGGTATGGAATCTATCAAAGTTGAGATGCCAGCTAGCACCACCACAGAAGAGCTGTTGGCAAAGATTGATGAGCTAAATAACAACCCAGATGTTCACGGCATCTTGTTACAGCATCCAGTACCAGAGCAAATTGATGAGCGCGCTTGCTTTGACGCTATTGATTTGGCGAAGGATGTGGATGGTGTGACCTCATTAGGCTTCGGTCGTATGAGCATGGGTGAGCCTGCTTATGGCTCCTGTACGCCGCAAGGTATCATGTACTTACTTGAGCACAATGGCATTGAATTTGCAGGTAAGAATGCAGTAGTTGTAGGTCGCAGTGCTATTTTGGGTAAACCAATGGCACAAATGCTATTGAATGCTAACTGTACGGTGACCACCTGTCATTCAAGAACCAAAGATTTAGCTGAGCATGTTGGTCGCGCAGACATCATTGTTGGGGCAGTGGGTGTGCCAGAGCTGATCAAAAAAGACTGGATTAAGCCAGGTGCTATCGTTGTCGATGCCGGCTTCCACCCAACTGATGATGGGGGTGTGGGTGATATCGAGCTAAAAGGTATCGAGTCAATTGCCGCGGCTTATACTCCAGTACCGGGCGGGGTAGGTCCTATGACGATCAATACTTTGATTCGTCAGACAGTTGAAGCGGCTGAAAAAGCAGCTCGTTAAAGTGTTAAAGAGTAATAATACTTTGGAATTGTAGTTAATCAATTTAAGGAGGTAGGTCTGTCAATATCCTGCCTCCCTACTTTACTTTTACAATCCGTCTTTATAAATTGTTTTATTCAAATCAATTGGTTAGGCTTTAAAAATAAATTGATCGTTGTGTTTTATCTCTCTCATAAGTATTGAGAATTAGGACTGAGAATTTTTAATAGAGAGTTTTTAATAGAGAATTGGGCCATAACCCTCATACTTTCTAAATTAACGGAGTGTTGCTAATGAGTTCTCATCACCCAAATAATAGCTGGCAGGCGAAGGCACAGGCGTTCGGGATGTTTATGATTGACATCAGTCATTATTTAGCATTATTAGTGATAGGACTGGTGGTAATTTGGGCAGGGGGTGCTGAGTTTATTAGCATTATTCAAGCTGGCAAAGCAGAGCTTAAAGACATTCTTATGCTATTTATCTATCTTGAGCTGTTGGCCATGATAGGTATTTATTTTAAAACCCATAGATTGCCGGTACAATTTTTGATTTATATCGCCATCACTGCCTTGTCACGACATTTGGTAGTAGATGTGCAAGCGGTTTCTGAAGATTTTCACTTATGGTTATTGATAACCACTACTTTTTCTATCTTTATACTTAGTATCGCCATTTTTATATTAACGTGGACGGCTAGTAACTTTGGTCGTCCTGAAGATAATTTATTAAAGAAAGACAGCTCTCAGCAGCAAGACCTTCAGGAACATAGCACTCAGAGCAACACTAGCGATGCTAATCAGGGTAATAACAGTCATAAAGTTAGTACCGAAACTGATCTGAAGTAACAGTAGCTACAATCAATATCAATCGATAAGAGTGTTAAGTCTTGAGGGTTACAAGTGTCTATAACCACCCAGACTTTCTGAATTGACGATATAAAATAAAACACGTCAAAAATATAGCGCCAAGTACGATAAAGTAGGCATATTGATAGTGTAGTTCTGGCATAAAGTCGAAGTTCATGCCATAAATTCCTGCAACGGCTGTCGGCACAGCCAATATACCCGCCCAAGCAGCCAATTTACGTACCACCTCGTTTTGTCCCATATTGACCATAGCCATATAGGTATCCATCGCCACACTGAGCATCTCGTTTAGTCCATTGACCGCGTCGATAGCACGTAATAGATGGTCATTTACATCGCGAAAGTAAGGTTTGGCAATGTTGGGGAAGGTGGAGACCAGCTCGTTTTTTTTGTGATTGATAAAGAAGTTACAGATGTCTTGCACGGGCATCATTACCGCGCGCATATATACCAGCTGTGACTTTAAGATATATAGGCTTTGTAGGATTTCTTTACTGAATTTATAAGAAAAAATATTCCGCTCTTGTTCTTTTAAGTACTCACCTAGGCTGTCGATGATAGGCAAATAGCTATCGACCACGTAGTCTAATACCGCGTGTAGCACAAAGACTGGGCCCATAGACATCTTCTCTGGACGTCGATGGCAGTAAGCCCGAACTGGGGCGTAAGAGTTGGAGGCTCCAGTGCGAATGGTAATAATATAATTATTACCCATAAACATGGAGGTAGTACCATAGTGAATATTATTTTGGGCCAAATAGGCAGTACGGACCACTACGAATAAAGAGTCGTTACCATAAGACTCAATTTTGGCGCGTTGACTCTCGTTAAAAGCATCCTCTAAAGCCAGCTCGTGAATATCAAAAGCTTTTTGTACCGCCTCGATGGTCTCAATATTAGGGTCATATAGTCCAAGCCAGATAAATTGTCCTTTATTAGCTAGGGTTCTGCTCACCTCATCTAAGTCTATTTTTTCAATGAACTCACCCGATTTACGAGAGTAAACGCAGCAGTTAATTATCTCATTCACGCCTGATCGTTCAAAATCCTCCACCCGCTCTGCATCAGGATCATAGACTGGCATCGTGGGTGACATAAAGGACAGAGCTTGTTGCTCTTCTTTTATTCTTAAATCAGACATAGCTAACCCTCATGACTTAGGTGAATGAACAGATAATAATATATTGAGGCAAATGGCTAGAGTTTCGGGTGGCAGCCTTCAAGTCTAAGGACTTCTTTATTATAAAGCGTATTTATTTAGAGTTTCTATATCGACCAACTCTAGCAGGCTTTCGTGACAGGCCTCAAGCTTAATCTGAGGAGCCATATCGTGGTCTAAAGCATCTAACCAACGTAGGGCGCAGAGGCACCAATAGTCGCCTGGCTTTAATCCTGGGAAGCCAAATTCAGGAACTGGGGTGATTAAGTCATTGCCAGTCTTGGCAGAGAAATTTAAAAATTCGCTGGTCATTTTGGCGCAGACGGTGTGTTGTCCAATGTCGTGCGGACCGGTGTGACAAAAGCCGTTACGATAATATCCAGTGATGGGGTCAAAACAACAGCTGGCCAAAGCGGTGCCCAGAACATTTCTTTGGTTTAACTTAGGGTCAGGATGATGGCTAGACATAGTTAGGTATCTCTTTAAGATAAGCTTTTAAGATAAGTTGGTTATAAACTCAGCTTAGCTTACAAAATATCAGGCCAAACAAGGCAGTAGCACGTATGCCAGCCTAGATTTATACTTAGATAAGCGTAACTGAGGAGGGTAGGATAGTATTTAAACCGTGATTAAACGATAAAAATAAACCAAATAGTAACACATTCATGGCTGAGATAGGCGACTTGCGAACTATAATAAGGGCGTTGAAACTCATTGTTTGTTAATAAGTTCTTGGTGTAGAGCGTTGACTTAAGTTGGGAGCCAAATGGTTTTTTT
>JAHHUJ010000195.1 GCA_020024075.1 Psychrobacter sp. | reverse complement strand
TGACATCCAAAATACAAATCAACTGTCTCCGATAACCGTTGGTATTGATATACAAAACCTAAAGTTTGAACCTAAAATCATTCATGAGGCGGATTATCTCGCCAGTTATACTGCCTATAAAGTGTTATTCACTTGTATGTTATTACTAGGCTGTTTATGGGCGATCGGGGTGCTCAAAGTGATTACCAATTATTCTGAGCTTTCGGCTCAAATGCTTGTCTCAGTTGGCCTGAATTTTGCGATTATTAGTGGCGCTATGTCCAGTATTGGTATCTTTCGACAGGTGTTTAATGCCTTTGCAATACCTAGTCTGTTAACTTGGATGGGTGTTTTATTGTATATAAATGACAGTCAGCTATTTATTTTATCTCTGGTTATTGTCATTTTTGTATTTACTCATTCCTACTTCGCGAAGTATAACTGGATAAACTCAATCAAAACCATCGAGATTTATTTAGAGAATACGCATCTTATTTCGCAATTGGAAGCCAAATCTCGACAGCTACAGCGGCTAAGTACTGCCAAGACTAATTTCTTGGCCTCTGCTAGCCATGATTTACGTCAGCCTGTACACGCTCTAAGTTTATTCATTGAAACCTTGTCTAGAACTGAGCTAAATGATACCCAAAAAAATATTATTGGGTATGCCAAAACAGCCAGTAAGTCTAGTAGTGATATGCTAAACACCATCCTAGACTACGCCCATCTAGAATCAGGCGAAATGATTCCTAATATTGTTGCAACAGACTTGGATGTTATTTTGCAGAACTTAGTTGATGAGTTTAGCGCTGAAGCGGCAGTTAAGGGTATAAGTTTGCGCTATAAAAAGGTCAATTTATGTGTCATGTCTGACCCAGCGATGCTGTCCTTAATCTTAAGAAATTTTTTGAGTAATGCTATACGGTATACCGTCAAAGGGGGTGTTTTAATTGGGGTGCGATACGTAGCTGAGCAGGAGCAAATAAACGAACCAAATACCCGAATTTGTCGAATTTCAGTTTGGGACACGGGGTCAGGCATCAAAGAAGAAGAGTTAGAGGCGGTCTTTGACTCTTTTCACCAATTAGAGCGTAATACTCAAACTTGTCAAGGTTTAGGATTAGGCTTGTCTATTGCTAAAGGTCTGGCTAAGTTATTAGATACTCCTATACATATTAAGTCTGTGTTTAATCAAGGTTCTCAGTTTTATATTGATGTGCCTGTTTGTAAGAGTAATAAAGAAGCTGATAAAGCAGATGAGCTAATTAAAAGCAGTAGGGTCTCCAAAGTCAGTATCTTGGTAGTGGATGACGATGACACGGTATTACTCTCTATGAAATTGTTATTGGAATCTTGGGGTTACCAAGTATTTAGTGCGCATAATGCACAAGAAGCCTACAAGCAGTATCGCTTACATATACCTCAGCTAGTTATAACCGATTACCAGTTGGCTGAATTTAGTACGGGAGTGGAAGTGTTAAGAGATATTAAAGATATTGCTGTTTTAATGGGAACAGAGTCTTCGCTATACTGCTTAATTTTAACGGGTGATACCACGCCTGAAATTATTAAGATTGCAAAAGATCTAGAGGTGGCTTTATTGCATAAGCCTACAGCGCCTTCAGTGTTAAGAAATAAGTTAAAAGAGCTTGTGTCAATGCTGTCAGTATAGCTTTTAGTCATCTTAATATCGTAATAGCTTTGAGTTAGCTATAATATCTTTTTGATTTTGGTCTGCTCCTGATGGGTCTTTAACCAAAACTACTATCCCTGTTGTATGGATTGATAAAATCTGTCAGGTATAAAATTTTAAGGAAGTATTATGCACATCTCTGCCAACTTTGATGCCGGTAATATCGAAGTTATAAGTTTAGAAAACAAACAAGATATTCAATTGAAAATTCGTCCTGACTTTGGTGACCAGTTTTTTCAGTGGTTTAATTTTCGCTTGAGCGGGGAGGTGGGTGAGCAGTATGTACTAAATATCGTCAATGCTGGCGAGGCCTCTTACGTTGAGGGCTGGCATGATTACCAAGCGGTGGCCTCATATGACCGTGACTATTGGTTCCGTCTACCCACTACTTACAAAGATGGCAAGCTGAGTATAGAGGTTGAGTTAGAATGCAATATCATTCAGATTGCTTATTTCGCCCCTTATAGTTATGAGCGTCATCAAGACTTATTAGCAGCAGTACAACCCCATCCTTTAGTGAGCTTAGAGCATTTAGGCCAAACCCTTGATAAGCGTGATTTGACCTTGGTTAAAGTGAGCGATGAGAAGGGTAGCTTGAATACAACTAAGCTTAATATTTGGATTATTGCTCGCCAGCATCCAGGCGAAACAATGGCAGAATGGCTAATTGAGGGACTGCTGTATAGTCTGTTAGATGCTGACAATGCGACAAGTAGACAGCTATTGCAAAAAGCGAACTTCTACATCGTACCAAATATGAACCCAGATGGCAGTGTGCGTGGACATCTGCGTACCAATGCTGTGGGTACTAACTTAAACCGTGAGTGGCAAAACCCAAGCTTAGAGAAAAGCCCTGAAGTATTTTACGTTATGAAGAAGATGAATGAGACAGGGGTGGATTTATTCTATGACGTACACGGTGATGAAGCGCTACCCTATGTATTCTTGGCTGGCTCGCAAGGAACTCCTAGCTATAGTGAGCGCTTAGCTAAGCTGCGTGATAAATTCTCTGAAGTATTACAACTTGCCAGCGCTGATTTCCAAACTGAATTTGGGTATGAGATTGATGCTCCGGGGCAAGCCAATATGACAGTAGCCACCAATGCGGTTGCTGAGCGCTTTGATTGCCTTGCAAATACGCTTGAGATGCCATTTAAAGATAATGCCAACCTACCCAATAAAGATACAGGTTGGTCACCTGAGCGTTCAATTAAGTTTGGTGAAGTCTCATTGGTCGCTATGCTGGCAGTGGTTGATGAGTTACGTTAGCGAATCATTTGCGCTACAAAAACGTCATCAGTTACTACAAATCAATAGACTATTTTGATTGAAGTTCTTCTATGGAATTATTAAGCTAATAATAATGATAAACGAAGTTTGTTTATTGTTGGTAGTAACCCTCTAACTAAGCTAGTTTAAAATAGTAAAGGAGCACTATATGAAAGCTGCACGATTTTATGATAAGGGTGATATTCGAATTGAAGATATTCCAGAGCCTACCGTCGAACCGGGTACTGTTGGTATTGATGTAGCCTGGTGTGGTCTCTGTGGTACGGATCTACATGAGTTTATGGAAGGACCTATTTTCATTCCTCCTTGTGGTCATCCCCATCCTATTTCAGGTGAATCTGCACCTGTGACCATGGGTCATGAGTTTTCTGGTGTGGTATATGCAGTGGGTGAAGGGGTAGACGATATTGAGGTTGGACAGCATGTGGTGGTTGAACCTTATATTATTGCTGATGATGTGCCAACTGGTTCGGGTGACAATTATCATTTGTCAAAAGATATGAATTTCATCGGATTAGGCGGACGAGGCGGCGGTCTATCAGAAAAAATTGCTGTTAAACGTCGCTGGGTACACCCTATATCGGATAAAATCCCTTTAGATCAGGCTGCGCTAATTGAGCCTTTAGCAGTAGGCTATCATGCTTTTGTACGCAGTGGCGCGAAAGAGGGAGATATAGCTTTAGTAGGTGGCGGTGGACCGATTGGTCTTTTATTGTCATCGGTACTCAAAGCCAAAGGTCTTACTGTAATATTGACTGAACTGAGTGCAAAACGTAAAGAGAAAGCCAAAGAAAGTGGGGTTGCTGATTATATTCTTGACCCTTCTGAAGTTGACTTAGCTGAAGAGGTAATGAAAATTACTGGTGACAAAGGTGTTGATGTTGCTTTTGAATGTACCAGTGTCAATAAAGTATTAGATTCGCTAGTTGAGCTGACCAAACCGACTGGTGTGATAGTCATTGTCTCTATTTGGAGCCATCCTGCGACGGTCAATGTACACACTGTGGTTATGAAAGAGCTTGATGTACGCGGTACGATTGCTTATGTAAATAACCATGAAGAGACGATTAAACTGGTTGAAGAGGGCAAAATTGACCTTGAACCGTTTATAACTCAGCGTATTAAACTAGACGAATTAGTATC
>JAHHUJ010000194.1 GCA_020024075.1 Psychrobacter sp. | reverse complement strand
TTCTGGAGCAATATACTGCGGTGCTTTGGTCTTTTTGGTCTTTGGTGCATTAGCCATAAGGTGTCTCAAGTTTAAACGGTATAAAATAAATTTGACGGCTATTGATAAAATAATTATTGAATAAACAATAAAATTACGTTGTATGAAACTAGCTTCATAAAAACCCCTCATAAAAAGTACTCTTATAGTGCTCTTATATAAAGTACCCTGTAAAATAAACAGTAGGGCACTAATCAATAGGCATAAGCGCTAAATAGACCTAAGTATAGTGAGGAGAGAAGTAACGTTAAATAGAAGGCCTGTCATTTGTCCCATTATAACCAGTCTTGCTTATGAAAGATAATGGCGTGAGTGAAGGTTTGTGTCGCAGTGCAAAATTATGCAGTAAAAAGAGTACATTACTGTTCAATAGCGTCACAAAAATTCTAAATTCAATTAATTAGTATCTGTTAATATAGAGAAGTAATTGTTTATTGCTGTTTGAATGTTTTAAATTTACAGCCTAATTGCTTTACAAAGTGTTTTTTACAAAAGCGTACTTACAAAACTGAGTTTACAAAAAATAGGAAGGTTGTTATTGAAATAGAGACAAATGCCTTCATAATAATAGTTAGGTGAATGGGTGTATACTGAAATTAAGATACATACTGAGCTTAAAGATAAGAGTAGTGTGCCAACCTGTTTGTTGTATTAATTGTACGATACCTCGTTAGATTATATAGCCCATATAAGGCCATTAATCCATAAGTTTTTTTAACCATTGTACTTAATCTGGTAGTTAATAATGTGATGGTAAGAGGCGACGAAGGTAAGGAGAATATTAATGAAGTTTCATAAAGTGCTGTTACCTGTGTTTGCTACCCTAATGTTAGGTAGTATTCCTGTCATGGGTAATGCCGATGTTGCCGAGCGTTATGAGGCGAGCTGTGCTACCTGTCACTCTAGTGGGGCCTTTACTGCACCGCAAAAAGGTGACACCCAGTATTGGGAAAAACTCAAATCCGAAAAAGGTATGCCCGCTTTGGTTGAATCAGTGAGAGTAGGTGGTAAACAGATGCCGGCTGGTGGCTTATGTGGCGACTGTAAAACCAACAAAGACTATGCTGAATTGATTGAATATATGTCAAAATAACCTTTAGTTTATATTGAGTAGTAGTATTTTTATCTACTTAGTTATATCACAGTTATATCGCAAAGCCCTGATTAAATCAGGGCTTTTTGTCTTCATAAGGCAGATTGAGTAAGCTTTATTGCTGCGTACTGACTAATATGTCACGGATAGGTAGCTATTTTTACAAAACTATTGATATAATAATGGCATTAATTATTCTCTGTGAGTAGTTATAACTGAACCATGCGCTGATAGCTTGCCCCTAAATTTAGGTAAAGTGATACCTTATAGTTAACGTTTGGCTATTATTGTTTCAGCGTCAAAGTTATAGTTGCTTAGCTACCGCCTGAAAGATTTAGTAGGATTAGACTACAATGAAAAAATTGCTCGTTGCCACCAGCCTATGTGTTGCCAGTATCAGCGCCAGTGCAGTTATCACTGTGCCTAAATATGATGCAGCAGCCGGTCAAAAAATTGTTGAAGAGAACTGTGCTGCCTGTCACGGTATGACAGGGATTAGTGTTGTCCCTACTCAGCCAAACCTTGGCGGTCAAAATGTTCGCTATCTTTTTAAACAATTAAGAGATTTTAAAACAGGATATCGTATTAACGGTATCATGCAAGGTCAGATTGCTACTCTTAACGAACAAGACTTAGCAAACGTTGCAGGTTATTACTCTGAACAAAAACCATGGGGTGCTTTTGCAGGTAACCCAGCCACTGCTGAAGAAGCGGGCAAGCTGTTCTTAGGCGGTGACAAAAAGCGTGGTGTTATTAGCTGTGCAGGGTGTCATGATCCTAAAGGTGCAGGTAACGCTTATGCTGCTTTCCCACGCATTGGTGGTCAGCACGCTGAATACATTGGTTTACAATTAAAAATGTTCCGTGCTGCAGGTCGTGAAGATGATGTGAGCAAAGACCAAAAACGTGTTAACGATGCTGCTAAAGCTGGTGAAAAAGGTATGATGCAAGTGGTTGCGGCTAGACTTAGCGACCGTGATATCAAAATCTTATCGCAGTTTGTTAGTGCTGTTCACTAATTTAACGGCTAGGTGAGTTTATCAGCTGAATCATATTGGATACAAAGCTAATAAAGCTACCTTGCCTAAAGTAGCTAAAGAGATTTAATAAACAAAAACCCCGTTCTTCGGGGTTTTTGTTTATTATTAGCTTTAAAGTTATGGTGGCTATTGCTACTAAAAGTTTATAATTTGACTCACTGTTTTTTACATTAGCGTTTTTTTACATCAGCATCTTTTATATCAGCGTTGTAGATACGCGAATACATTTGATTTGGCTGTTCAAAATCAGTTAGATTGTCATTAACTATAATTTCAACCTAAACTATAATTTTCAACCCATGGATATCAGCATGCAAAATCGTTTTGCCTCACTATTTATTGCTGCCTTACTGCCTCTACTTCTATTTAGATGGTTTATTCCTACGCCTGTTGGTCAAATAGATTTTTGGTTAATGTGGCTATTGGCAATGGTGGTCGTCGGTTTACCTCTATTATATGCAGAGATTGGTCTGGCTCATCGCAGTCAAAAGATCCCCGCTAAAGGTATCCAAGAACTTACTAGACAGGCAGATACCAGTACTATCTGGCGCAGCTTTGTGTGGTTAACGGTATTGCTGTCTTTGGTTATCGCTGGCTTAAGTATTGATGCTGTTAGTGCCAATCTATTACAGGCTACCCAAGAGCTGGGATTATCGCTAGAGGTGCCTCATTATGCATTAGGTATAATCATGGTGATTATCGCAGCGATGTTAAGCTTATTGGGCGGCAGTACCTTAGTGGTGTCTTTGGTACTGATTGCTGTGGCCTTTATTATGGCAGCAGTGACTAATATTTCATCAATCGTGCTTATCATGACTGAGCCTAGCTTAGGTGAGTGGGCCAGAGCGGTAACGCTAGCGTTAGTGAGTGTGGGAGTAGGGACAGGCTTATTTTGGTTTAATAATCCCTTGGTCAGTCGTGACCCTAATCACAGCGCAGAGGCGGGACGTAATACCCGTGAGATTGCCACCAAGACAGTATTCCCTATTTGGTTAACGCAGTTGGTTATTGGTAGTGTGGCTTTGATATTTACCACTGGGAATTTTGCGCCAGTTACCACGCTGGTTTATGCCTTTGGGGTATTGGCGGCTTCGGCGTTTTTTATGCATTATGCCAGTGCGCAAATTGCCAACTTGTTCCAAAGATTTGGTATTTGGATAGCCACCGCCATTAGTCTGCTATTGACTATATTATTGGTGGCCATTGCTAGTCCTCAATCTTTGGCGGTGCTGTTGGTCATTGTCAGTGTGCTAAGTGCGTTAGTGTTGGCTATCTTCTCAGGCTGGCAAATGAAAATCAGTCACATGCGCAAATCCTTAAACTTCAGCTCAGAAGGGGTTTATAATCTGTGGCGTGTGACCATTCGTATTTTAGTGCCTTTATTGATTTTGGTCGCTGTGGCAGGTTGGTTATTGTCATGATTACAAGCTCACTTAACGTTCTTGATAAAACTCAGGCAGGCCTGCCTATAAGCTTAGCCTATGCCCTATCGGCCACGGATAGTTTATACTTAGAGATGGAGGTGGCTCAGGGCACAACTTTATTACAGGCTTTGCAGCAGTCAGGATGGTTGCAGGCATACCCCGCCTTGCAGCAGTGGTGTGATGAGCATGCTCAAGATAAGCAAGTTAATAACAAGAGCTGGGCTGTGGGAGTGTTTTCTCAGAAGAAGCTATTGAGCTATGTGTTGCAAGCTCACGATCGCATTGAGATCTATCGACCGTTGACTATCGACCCGATGCGTAAACGCAAAAAGCGAGCAGTTACTAAGGGATAGCTATATATATAAGCTAAGATAAGGTAGGATATAAGATAACCCTCTATAAAGCCCTTTAACTTTTATCTAATAGAAGCAAGTGTCTAGTAGATGCAAGTTTTAATAGAAGTGAGCTTTAATGCAAACAAGGGTTATCTCAAAGGTAAGAGTAACAGTTATTTGTTG
>JAHHUJ010000193.1 GCA_020024075.1 Psychrobacter sp. | reverse complement strand
AGCAATAATACCCACACCAAGACCGGCGCCCACATAAGTACTAATCACATCAGCGTCCAAGGCAGCCAATACGATTTCAGGCTCTAACCCTGCTTCATGAAATGTCTGGTCAATAGCGCCACGACCGGTGAATCCGCCGTGATAAGTGACCAAAGGGTAGCTGGCAAGGGTAGGCAAGTCGATAGTCTCAAGCTCAGCCAATTCATGGTCTTTGGGTACAATGACTCGGTGTGACCAGTCATAATAACGGTAGCAGCGCAGATAAGAGTTTTGTAATAACGCTTCGGTAGCAATACCAATATCAGCCTGCCCGCGAATGACCATATTGGCAATGGTCTGTGGATCTGCTTGCTGTAGTACCAGCTGCACTTTAGGGAACTGTTCTTTGAACTGTTTGATAATCTCCGGCAGGACATAACGCGCCTGAGTATGGGTGGTCGCTAAAGTTAAAGTTCCTGTATGCGGATTGTTATAATCGAGACTGATATTTTCGATGGTACGAATTTCAGTAAAAATAGATTCAATATGTGGCAGCAGTGCTTCGCGCACAGGGGTTAAACCAGTTAAACGCTTGCCTTGACGCACGAAGACTTCGGCTTTGAGCTGGTTTTCTAATGCTGAGATGTGTTTGGATAAGCTCGACTGGCTGGTGTGTAGCACTTGGGCAGCTTGGCTTAGGTTATAGCCATTAATGACAGTGTGCCACACGGTCTCTAACTGCTTAAGCTGAATTTGTAAATGTCTTTGGTTAACGACGACATCAATTGCCATAAATATATCCTGTATTACTTTTGCTCAATATCCATTAAATAATATCGGCTTATCTAAATATAAGCTTATTATCAAGCAGGAAGAGGGGGTGATAAGCGGGCCGAGATCAATAGATCGGACTAGTTATGCCAACATTATACCGTTATTTAGTGAGATATCACTATTTTCAACATTAATGCAAACTTAGTGAATGCTAGGCTTGATACGATACCGCTAGTCAAGTGCCTCATTCTAAAGTAACATAACGGTTTTCTGATTTGAAAACCATAGGTCTACTATGTCTGTATCGACCCCAACTAATCAAAATGGCTCAAAAGCTGAGCTAACTGCCCCTCCTAAGAAGTCATGGTCTGAAGCGGCCAAAGCTTATTTGGATTCTCGTGTCATAATCATGTTGTTTTTGGGCTTCTCAGCGGGTATTCCGATTCTACTCATTTTCTCCAGCTTATCGCTGTGGTTACGAGAAGCGGGTATCGATAGAAGCGTGGTAACCATGTTTAGTTGGGCAGCCTTGGGCTATTCGTTCAAATTCATTTGGGCCCCCTTAATTGATGCCTTGCCTGTGCCATTTTTGACCAAATGGTTGGGACGTCGCCGTGGCTGGATGGTCGTGTCCCAGTTATTGATAATATTGGCCATTGTCTTGATGGCCCGAGTCAATCCCATTGAAGAGCATGTCTTGGTCTACATGGCGGCTGCAGCGGTACTTCTGGGCTTCTCTTCAGCCACCCAAGATATTGTCATTGATGCTTACCGTATTGAGTTGGCGCCTCCTGCTATGCAGTCCATCTTATCCTCGATCTATGTGTCGGGATATCGCATTGGTATGATTGTTGCCGGTGCTGGAGCGTTATATTTGGCAGATTATTTTGGTTCTACGGAAGCTTTTTATAGCTATGAGGCGTGGCGTAATACTTATTACATTATGGCAGCCGTCATGACGTTAGGCTTACTGACCACTTTTGCCAGTTATGAGCCGACCGCTGAGATATTACAAAAGGATAAACAGCAATTAAACCTAAAAGTATTCTTGAGCTATTCTGCTTTATTGTTAATCCCTGGACTGCTATTTGGGCTTATTTATCTGATTAATATTGTGGTAAATGAGATTTTTAATTCAGCAGTGGCTTTGATTCCCTTGGCTTGGTTACCCGGCATCAAACTATACTTTATGGTATTGATAGCTGCCGCGCCATTGCTACTGCTGTTTTTTATTATTAATCAATCGAAGATTATTAATAAAGCGCCTTTAGTGGCTGAGACTCGAAGTGATTATGTGCGCTTGGTGCTGTTGTTTGTGGCCGCTGTATTTTCCTTCATAGTTTGCTATGTATTGATGGGTAAAGTACTGCCAGAGACTGAAGCGGTCTTTATCGGATTTATAGTAGAAACCTTGCATTTATTAACCAGTTTAGCTGCTGCAGTAGTGGCAGGATATGTCTTAGTACAAGTAGGACTGGTGCGTAAAGAAGTGGCTATGGCGACTTGGATTGATCCTATTCTCGACTTTTTCCGTCGCTATGGCAAAAAAGCTTTATTGTTGTTGGCGTTAATCGGGCTTTACCGTATTTCAGATATTGTGGCAGGGGTGATCTCTAATGTCTTCTATCAAGATATGGGCTTTAGTAAAACTGATATTGCCAACGCGGTGAAGCTTGTGGGAGTAATCATGAGTATCGGTGGTGGCTTCTTAGGCGGCTTGCTGGCTCAGCGTTTCCGTATTATGCAAGCGATGATGGTTGGGGCAATCTTAGCCAGTGCTACCAACTTGCTGTTTGTTCTCTTGACCTACAACCCCGGTAGCTTACCCGTAATGTATATGGCTGTAATCTTTGATAACTTAGCGGCGGGTCTTGCTAGCGCTGTGTTTATTGCCTTCTTATCAGCACTGACTTCTATTAGATTTACTGCGGTGCAATATGCTATTTTCTCCTCACTAATGACCTTAATGCCAAAAGTACTGGGCGGTTATTCTGGAACCATTGTAGATAATATGGGTTATCCGTTCTTCTTTATTTTCACCTTTGCTATCGGCATACCTATTTTATATCTGATTTATGTGGTCGATAAAAAGATTGTCATTGGTGAAAATGATGATCCAGTGGCTGATTTAACTGAATCAAATAGCAGTGATGTTACCAAAAAGTAGTGGGGGTATGAACAAGACTTATATGACTAATCAAACGGTGTGCCAGTCAGTAACTGCCCTAAAAAAGGCTAACTATGCGAGTATTCCTAGCCATTGGGTAACAGACTGGTTATTGCACGTGTTACAAAAGTTGCCGTCATTTCTGATTACTGATGGTGATTATCAGCTAACTGAGGCTGAGCAGCAGCAGTTTGATGCTGGCATTGCTAAGATGCAGTCCGGTATACCACTGGCGTATTTGACCGGTAAGCAAGCCTTTTGGTCGTTAGAATTTGAGGTCAATGAGCATACTTTGATTCCAAGGCCAGATACTGAGGTATTAGTAGAACGAGTGCTAGACTGGATCGCTCAACATAAAAATAGCCTAAGCAGTTCAAATAAGGAGCCTGTCGTTACACCTTATCAGCTATTAGATTTGGGTACAGGGTCGGGTTGTATTGCGATTAGTTTGGCGCATGAGTTGGCTACTATTTATCCCAAACAGTGGCAGGTAACTGCGCTTGATTATTCAACTGAAGCGTTAGCGGTGGCCAAACGTAATGCCCAGCTTAATGCGGTCAATAATATACAGTTTTTACACAGCGATTGGTTTTCGGTATTAAAAGATTCTGAGGCTACTGACAAACCACTGTTCGATGTTATCGTATCTAACCCTCCTTATATCGTCGATAATGACCAACACCTAGACAAGCTTAAAGCTGAGCCGCTATCAGCCTTAGTTGCGCCAGATAATGGGTTAGGGGATATTAAGCAGATAGCCGATCAAGCTAGGGATTATTTAGTTCGTGGCGGGTTATTGGCGGTTGAACATGGTTATGACCAAGGTGAGGCGGTGCGTCAGATTTTTAATGAAGCTGGATTTAGTCAGGTGAATACCATTAAAGATTATGGTGGTAATGATCGAGTGACGATGGGGATTTATACTAAGTCATTTAACAATTCCCAAAACATACCTACTAAATATAGTAAAAAAAATAATCATAATAATTAAATATAACCGGGCTTTGCTGATTTTAATTAAGGGATGAACAAGGATTTTATAGCCAGAGTAGGGTGGGTTAGCGATATCGTAACCCACCATATTTGATTAATAAATAAAATTATTATTGGTGGGTTACGTTTTAAGTGCACTCTCTACTAGAGTTTATTAAACTTAACCCAGCCTTGTATCTTGAATATTCTTTAAAGCTATCAACTAGAATTGATAAACTA